>CAYNUJ010000008.1:0-16042 GCA_964400095.1 uncultured Melioribacteraceae bacterium | reverse complement strand
TTATAAACTATAGATATTCAAATATAGGATAATGTCGGGAATATTTAAATAAACGATTAATACCTCACTTTGTATAGAAACAGCCCCTGAGGAGGAACGGCTTGTCCGGCGGCTTGTCTGTCCTTAGCTTCTATTATCTTTTCAAGTTCAATTGATGGTTCTTTGTAATTGTAAACTTTAATTAACGTTCCGGTTATCGCTCTTACCATTCCGTGTAAATACCGGTCAGCTTCAATTAGAAACACATAAACTCCGTTAGTAATTCGCCAATGGGTATTGTAAATTGTACAAACGCTGTTTCTGTTCCCTTCCAGTTTCCTCGAAAAACTTGTGAAATCTTTTTTACCGTGAAAAATTTTACTCAATTCATTTAGTTTTCCTATTTCCACTTGTTTAATCCGGGGATAATAATATGAATATTTATGAAGAAAAGCATTTTTCTCCGGAACGAAAAGATAAAAGTAACTTCTCCTTTTCGCATCGAAACGGGAATGGAATTCGCCGCTTACCTTTTCCATGCGGGGAATTGAAATAGACTTGGGCAAAACCGAATTAAGAGCGTGCTTAAATTTGTAAATATCCAATTCCGAATCGATCTTGAAATTTGCCGTCTGCCCGTAAGCGTGAACTCCAGAATCTGTTCTTCCGGCGCCTAAGAGATTAATCTCCGACCGGGTCAATTTTTCCAGCGCTTCTTTAATTGTTCCCTGCACAGTTCTGCCGGACCGCTGGATCTGCCAGCCGCAGTAATCTGTTCCGTCGTATTGAATTATAATTTTGTAATTTTTCATGAAACTTAATTTAAACTTAATTCCTAATATTCTCTAATAAATTTGATATTAGTAGTCACAAATTGAGCGATAGAAAATATATTGTTCACTTATAGTTAACGGGTAATATGTCATTCGTCATTCGGAGATGTTATTGTTTATTCGAAAATATGGCTGCAACAAATAACAGCATTTAATTCGCGCAACTTGTCCAGATGTTTTTTATCGGGATTCGCGGCAATCAAAATCGTTCTTTTTAACTTCTTAAAAAGCCCTCGTCAGATTAACCGTAAAATTAGATTGTTGGGGAGAGACTTGTTCAACTCCGAAATAGATATTCCAGCCTACTTTTTCGGCTTTCAATTTTTTATTATGCTTTACAACAAGCCGTACGGCGTTAACCGCGGAAGCTAATCTATTGAGCAGCAGCGCGCCAACAGCAAAACGAATATTGTTGTAAGCCTGCTCCGAAGAAAGCCACATATTCCTATATTCTTTTCTCTGAACCTGTCCGCTCCATTTCCAGTAGTGGGTCCGCGCGTCGTAGGTCTGTTCAAATTGTCTGTTAAGTTCTTTTGCATGATTATACTGATCAATATCCAGGTAGTTGCCTAAATCGGCAAAGTACTTATCTTTTTTGCCGGAAACATCCGCTCCGCCAACGGTGGCGGCATATTCCTTGTAATTATTTTCCTGCCATTTTCCGTAAACATTAAAACCGATAAACGAACCCCAAAAAACTCCGTCGGCAATAGTAAAGTATTTTCCGGAATTATAAGAACCGGCGTAAAGTTCTCCCATTCCTGGTAAAAGAAGCGAATAGATTATAGCCAGACCGGTTTTCTTTTTAGTAAAAACCTCGTTTTTACTCATTACAGAAATTTTATTTTCAAGTTTTATTTTACTCTTTTGATCGGTTAAAAAATCTTTATTGAGTGATTGAGCGTTAAGCGCTAAGTTCAGAAAGAGCAGCAAAAAAAGTTTTTTCATAATATTATCCGGCGAGTAAATTTGATTCGCAATTATTATTTTCGGTTACACAAAAATTTCCATCCATACCGCTAATTTTAACAAATCTGAATTTATTTACAAGGTCAGAATTGAATGGATGCTTTACTCGGACATAATTGGAAGCAAATCCGAACATTGCTCCGTTTTTATTTTCAGCTTCGAATAACACTTTCAATTCTTTCCCTGCCATACTTCTGTAAAAGGCGAACTTTTTTTTGTCCGAAAGTATTCTCAGCATTTCGTTTCTTCTCTTCCTCTCGGTAAATTCAACCTTGCCAGGAATATTAAGCGCCTCGGTATCGGGTCGCTCGGAATAAGTGAACACGTGAAGATAAGAGAAAGGGAGTTCTTTCAGAAATTGATAAGTCTCCATAAAATATTCTTCCGTCTCGCCCGGCGTTCCGACAATAACGTCAATTCCTATTCCCGCGTCGGGAATAATTTTTCTTATTCTACTTATCAAGTTGCGGTAAAATTCCGAGTTGTACCGCCGCTTCATTAATTTAAGAACCGCGTCGTTTCCGCTTTGCAGAGGAATGTGAAAATGGCTGCATATTTTATCCGAAGAAGCCGTTAGTTCGAGAATTTCATCCGTCAGTAAATTCGGCTCAATCGAGGATATTCTAATTCTAAAATCTCCCGGAACGGCAACCATTCTTTGCAGAACAGAAAAAAGATCGGTTTGGATCCGATTGCCGTAATCTCCGACATTAACGCCCGTAAGAACAACTTCTTTATAACCGCTTTTCAGAAGAGCATCGAACTGAGATAATAATTTATTCGGTTCGAGACTTCTGCTTCCCCCGCGAGCCATCGGGATTGTACAGAAAGTGCATTTGTAATCGCACCCGTCTTGTATCTTAAAAAAAGCTCTGGTTCTGCTTTTAGTTTCAGTGCTTAACGCCGAATGAAAATCAGTAAGTTCGTCATGGGGACTAATGTAAATACACGACAAATTATTTTTTTCGAAGGAATCAATCTTATTGAAAATTTCAAATTTTTCTTTGCTTCCGAGTACGGCGTCAACGCCTGCAATGGAGGCAATTTCCTGAGGACGAAGCTGAGCGTAGCAGCCGGTAACGGCAACATACGCGTCGGAATTTTTTCGAAGAATGCGGCGGACTATCTGCCGGCATTCTTTTTCCGCGTTTTCGGTTACGGTACAAGTATTAATTACGTAAACATCAGCTTTATCATCGATATTAACGATTTCATACCCTCGCTTCAAAAACTCAGCGCCTATAGCGCTTGTTTCGGCAAAGTTTAATTTACATCCAAGAGTATGAAACGCCACTCGGGAATTCATTCGCTTCCTTTCGATAAATAAAAAAAGGGCTGTAATAAATACAAATAAATTATTGCACTTAAATACAGCCCAAAGTTAATTACTTCGATTCTATTTCAGAATCTTCTTCTTTTTCTTTTTCAGTAGTTTCTTCGTTTGCAACTTCTTCCGAATTTTCAGCGGTTTCAGTTTCTTCAGTATCCGAAGCGGCTTCTTCCGCGGTTTCCTCTGCTGCTTCAGGTTCTACTTCAGCTTCGGCTTCCTCTTCCGCAGCTTCGGAATCGGAATCTTCTTTTACTTCTTCAGTTTCCGCCGGAGTTTCAGCTTCCTCAGCTTTTGTTTCAGCTTCCGCAGTTTCTGTTTCGGCTTCCGCAGTTTCTGTTTCAGCTTCCGCAGTTTCTTCCTTTACAGTTTCGGTTTTTTCGGTTTCGGTTTTAACTTCTTTAACCTCTTCTTTCGCAGGTTTTTTTTCCGCCGGAGCTGCCGGTTTCCCCACTTCGTAGAAATTATTGAATACCGAAGAATCGAACTTACCCAAATCCGCGTTTCTTACATCTTCCAAACTCACTTTTACAAGATTGTGTTCTTTGATATAAGCAAGTATTTCTTCATCGGATTTATCCTTTAGAGAAGCTAAAACACTAAGAACAATTTTCTTATTCTCTTTGTCGAATTCAACCACTCTCAAAGTCAATTCGGTATCAATCGGAAAACTATGCGACAAGTTTTTAACTTTAGAAGGAGAAAGCTGAGAAATAGGCACAAAACCGTCAACTTCCAAAGGAAGCGCGACAATTAAACCTTTATCAATAATTCTGGTAACTTTACCTTCAACCGGCGTTCCAACCGCATAAGCATTCTCGAAAGTATCCCATGGATTATCTTCTACCTGCTTGTGACCAAGAGAGATTTTCCTCTGATCTGTATCGACGCCGAGTACAACAACTTCCAGCTCTTCGCCTTTTTTAACTACTTCGCCGGGATGACGAATTTTCTTTGTCCACGACAGATCGGAAATATGAACTAATCCATCTATGCCGGGTTCAAGTTCTACGAACACGCCGAAATTAGTCAAATTGCGAGCTACGCCTTTATGTTTGGAACCGACGGGATATTTTTTCATCAACTCTTCCCAAGGATCGGGAGTTAACTGTTTCATACCGAGAGAGATTTTCTTATCTTCTTTATCAAGACTTAGAATAACGGCTTCCACTACTTGTCCCATTGAAACAAATTGAGAAGGATGATTAATATGTTTAGTCCAGCTCATTTCGGAAATATGGATTAAACCTTCAATTCCTTTTTCAATTTCAATGAAAGCGCCGTAATCGGTCAGCGAAACAACGCGTCCGGATACTTTGACTCCGATTTTGTAATTTTCCTCGATGTCTTCCCAAGGATGTTTCTGAAGCTGTTTTAAGCTTAAAGAAATTCTCTTCTTTTCCGTATCGTAATCGGTAACAACAACTTTAATTTTTTCGTCAAGTTTAACAATTTCGCTCGGATGATTAATTCTGCCCCAACTCAAGTCGGTAATGTGAATCAATCCGTCCACTCCGCCGAGATCAACGAACACGCCGAAATCTGTAATGGCTTTAACAATACCTTCGAGAATTTGACCTTTCTCAAGTTTGGAAAGAATATCTTTTCTCTGATCGGCAATAGTTTCTTCAATAAGCACTTTATGCGAAACAACAACATTTTCAGTGGGAATGTTGATTTTAACTATTTTGAAATCCATCGTTTGACCGACAAAAGCGTCAAAATCGCGTACGGGACGAATATCAATCTGCGAGCCGGGAAGAAAAGCTTCCATACCCATCAGATCGACAACCATGCCGCCTTTAATTCTACGAAGAATTTTTCCCGTAAGAACTTCTTCATTATCATAAGCATAAATAATTTTTTCCCAAATTTTGAGAAAATCGGCTCTCTTTTTGCTAAGAGCGAGGTTCCCTTCATTATCTTCAACGCTTTCAATAACAATGTCAACATCCGCGCCAATACGTAAATCGTCTGTAGCGTTAAATTCAGATTTCGGAATAGTTCCGTCGGATTTAAAACCAACGTCAACTACCACATTATCATCGTTTATACTGACTATTTTTCCCGTTATGATTTCGCCTTCGGTAATATCGCGAAAAGATTCGTCATACAGTTTTGTAAATTCCTGAAGTTCTTCCTGAGTATATTCCTCGGCGTTAATAAACTTCGGTGTTTCAAATGTTTCTTTTTTAGACTCGTCAGACATTAGTCCTCCTAAGTTACAAATATTCTGCGCGCTCCGATTTTTAACCGTCTAAACAAACCGGCGTGCACATATTTTTTTAGTTATACATTACAATTATTGACGGTTATTTAATTTTTTTTGCTTTATTAACAATTTCAATTAAACTTTTCAATTCTTCTTCAACGCTCATTTCCGTAGTGTCCATCACAAACGCATCGTCCGCTTTCCGCAGGGGACTTACGGCTCTGCCGCTGTCAATTTTATCGCGTTTTTTTAAATTCGCTTCAACTTCCTCATAAGTGATTTTATCTCCGCGCTGCTTATGCTCCAAAAAACGCCGCTTGGATCTTTCTTCAACTGAGGCAGTCATAAAAATTTTGACGTCGGCTTTGGGAAAAACAACTGTAGTAATATCTCTTCCTTCGGCAACAAGGTTGCCATGTTCGGCTAATTTACGCTGAAGTTTCACCATCTCCTTGCGCACTTCGGGAATCCGGCTTATTTCGCTTACTTTTCCGCTCACTTCGTGGGTTCTGATAAAATCGGTAACTTCCTCGCCGTTTACAAACACTTTAGTAACCCCGTTTTCATATTTCATTTGGAGAGTAACCCGCTGAACAAAGTCGATAATGCCGCCTAAATCATTAAAAATATTCTTGCGTATCACGGAAAAAGTAATTGCTCTATACATCGCGCCGGTATCCAAATAGAGATACCCGAGTTCCTTAGCGAGAAGCTTTGCAACAGTGCTTTTCCCCGACGCGGCGGGACCATCAATCGCTATGATTAAATTTTCGGACATAGTTAACAAAAATATCGAAATAAACTTTCATTTTCAATATTTTTTCATTGTAAAATGTTGAAAATCATTTCAGCAGAATCATTTTTTTCACGATTCGATTTGTCCGATTGAACTCAAGACTGTAATAACACATCAAATTGAAGCGAAGCAGTTTGTTAAATTCTTTCACATACTTAAGAATAAAAAGATATTTTACAGATTGCTTCTCCTGATAATCCGGGATCGCGAAGACGGCATTTTCATCCATTCATCCCAAGCCCTTTCAAACCGCCATCCAATCATCCTTATTTACAATTACATATTAATAATTCATCTGTTATCCTACTTCGATTCTTCACTCAAAGCGGTTCAATATCTCCATCATCTTCGGATGCGCGAGGCGATTGGCAGCGAGAATCTGTTTCGAGAAAATATCAATTTCATTTCCTTTGAAATCCGTAACTAATCCGCCAGCTTCTTCCACAATTATTTTCCCGGCGCAAATGTCCCATGGATTAAGAGAAATTTCCCACATGCCGTCGAATATTCCGCCGGCAACGTAACATAAATCCAGCGTAGCCGAACCCAAACGCCGGACGGCTCTGCTTGCGACCAAAAAAGCGTTGAATCTTTCAATCGCTTTATTTGGATTATTCTTAATATCGTAAGGAAATCCGGTAACGAGCAGACTTTGTTCGAGATCGGAATTATTGCCGACTGATATTTTCTTCCAATTTTGGAACGCGCCGGAACCCTTTTCCGCCGTATAGATTATATCCCGCATTACATCGTAAACCGCTCCGCATATTGTTTCCGTTCCTTTTACAACGCCGATTGAAACCGAAAATATCGGCAGTCCGTGAGTGAAATTAGTCGTCCCGTCGAGCGGATCGATAACCCAAACGTATTCCGAACTGCCCCGTTTATCGCTCCCCTCCTCGGCAATTATTCCATGAGAGGGGAATTTATTCTGAATATAATCAGCAATCAGTTTCTCGGATTTTTTGTCGATTTCGGTAACGAGATTCGACTTACTCGATTTAAATTCTACCGAAAAATTCTTTCCGAATCCCTCGCGGACTATCTGACCCGCTTCCTTGGCAATTTCTATCACGCTGTTAATCATATTCGCTCCTAATTGAAACCGAAACTTAAATAACCTATTTGAATTGAACAAAAGGAATTGAATTATAAATCCAGAATTGTTTACTACCGAACCTTGTTTAGTCACAGAATACACTGAAAAAGTACAAGGGTCACAGCAAAGGAAATTAACTGCTAAATTGTTAAACGGTTGAATTGTTTATTTCACATCCGTGCAAATCCGTTCGATCTGTGTCGTCCGCGTTCTCTATTTCTCCGCGGCTTTGCGGCTCTGCGGTTGAAAGGGAATCTTGTCAGACCACAAAGGGGTTAAACGTTTGAGAAAAATACTTGTTTGGCGAAACAGATTATTCCAATAGTTTCATCGGGCGAAATTTTTTTGAAATTGCTCTTGGGACTTTATGACGAATCTTGGAATGAATTCTATAAGAATTAAATAAATGGGATCAGGGAAAATATCTGTAAATTTCTTTACGATGCAACACTCTTTCAAATATAATATTATCATCTTCCATTTTTAGTCCAACTCGATAATCGCCAAATCTGGCTTTATAATAATTTGTATATCCACTCATTTTTTCAATTTTCCTTAAATCGCTCAATTTCTTCAACTCAAGAATATCTTGAAAAGCAAATATCTCTATTTTTGAACGTGTTTTTAACGGGATTTTTGCCAATTCTTTTAAGAATATTTTTCTGTAAAATATTTTCAAATAGATTTTTCTAATTTTGAGTAATACTTCTTGGCGGTACTAAAATCAAGTTTTTCCGTTTGCTCATTCCCCTTCATTAGGTGAAAAAGAGCGTAATCATCCATGATATTTTCTATTTTTCGAAAAGTCTTGATATCCAATTGTACCGCAATTTTATTATTGTTCTCATCAACTATATATTTTCTTTTTAGCTGTTCCATTTTTATTCTCTCCAACTCATTAATTAGATGAATGAATAATTTGCCGTTATTAGTTTCTCTTTCGATTTATAAAATACTAACATGAAAATAGGAAATTAATCTGCACATGTCAATACTCAATAACAATAAAGAAAATGTTGAATTACAAACTATCAAACCTTAATAGAGATGTAATTTACATTGTTCCCCTGTTTTCTCAGTTTTATCTTTCTGCTCTTACGGTTAAGAAAGAACCTTGTTTAACCACAGAACCGCTTTTTCCCATCCGTGTAAATCCGTTTAATCAGCGTTCAGTTTCTTCTCCGCGCCTTCGCGGCTCTGCGGTTGAAAGAGAATTTCGTCTAACAACAGAAGTCGCGTTGATAAACACAAATATATCGCTCCCAAACATTGAAACTCACTTAGCTTGTAGCTATTTTTAAGTTTTAAATTTAACAGAGTTTGCATGGCGACTTCGACACCGCTGATGACACAATACAATAAGATTAAGCTGCAGTATCCCGATACGATTTTGCTGTTCAGGGTGGGGGATTTTTTTGAAACATTCGAAGAAGACGCCAAACTAGCCTCCAAAGCTCTCGGCATCACGCTCACCAAACGTTCCAACGGCAAAGCGGAAAAAGTGCCGCTAGCCGGATTTCCGCATCACGCGCTGGATACTTATCTGCCGAAATTGGTTAGAGCCGGGTATCGCGTGGCGGTATGCGAGCAGGCTGAAAATCCGAAATTCGCCAAAGGAATAGTTAAACGGGAAGTCGTTGAAGTAGTATCCCCCGGAGTTGCTTTCTCGGATAAACTGCTCGACCACAAACGCAATAATTATCTCGCCGCGTTTTTCATTAAAGACGAAACTCTCGGCGTTTCATTCGCCGATATCTCAACCGCGGAATATTATCTGTGTCAAGTTCCTCTAACGGAATTACGTAATCAATTCGGATTGATAAATCCGGCTGAAATATTGATTTCGAAAAAACAGAAAGGCGATCTTGAACCGGCGATAGAAAAAATACTTCCGAATGTTAGAATAACAAAATTGGACGACTGGATATTCAACGTTGAGTTCGGCAGGGATTTAATGATCAATCACTTTAAAACTCAAAATTTGAAAGGATTCGGGATAGAGAATTTTCCGACGGGACTAAGCGCGGCGGGAGCGGTTCTCAATTATCTGAAAGAAACTCAGAAAGAAAACATTTCCCATATAAATAAAATTTCCGTTTATAATCCAACCGAATATATGCAGCTCGATTTCTCAACCAAGCGCAATCTCGAAATAATGTACACAATGCAGGACGGCGCAAAGGAAGGCTCTTTAATCGGCATAATGGATAAAACGGAAACAGCCATGGGAGGCAGACTTCTGAAACGCTGGATGCTGGCTCCTCTAAGAAAACTCGAACCGATTAAACAGCGGCAGGAAGCGGTAAATGAATTGTTCGGAAAAAAAACTCTTCGGAAAAATTTGCAAAACGAACTCCGGGAAATAGGGGATCTCGAAAGGCTTATCTCCCGCGTATGCACCGGAAGAGCCAATCCTCGTGAACTTGTATTCCTTAAATCATCGCTTCAGAAATTACCGGTCGTCACTCAGCTTCTCGATCAATCGGAAAACGAAGTAATTCACTCGATATCGGAAAAATTGGACAGCCTTGAGCCTCTCTGCGAAAAAATTGAATTGGCTATTACCGACAATCCTCCCGCGGCTATTACCGAAGGCGGAATAATACGCGCGGGATATAACCCGGAATTGGACGAACTGAGAGACATTTCCGTAAACGCTAAGAATTGGATTTCCGACCTTCAAACAAAAGAAAGAGAAAGAACGGGCATTCCGAGTTTGAAAGTAAGTTTTAACAGAGTGTTCGGATATTATATCGATATCAGCAATACGCACAAAAATAAAGTCCCCGAAGATTACGTAAGAAAACAGACGCTGGTAAACAGCGAACGGTATATTACGCCGGAATTGAAAGAATATGAAGATAAAATTCTAAATGCTCATGAAAAAATTTCGGATTTGGAATATCATTTATTCGACGAAATCAGGGTATTCGCTTCCGCTTATGTAAAACAGATACAGCAGAACGCGAATTTAATTTCGATGCTGGATTGTATTCAATCTTTGGCTGAATGCGCGGAGGAATACGACTACGTTAAACCCGTTATTGACGAATCGGATAAAATAGAATTCACGGACGGAAGGCATCCGGTTGTGGAAAGAATTCTGCCGCCGGGAGAAAAATTTCACCCGAACTCAATTGAATTAGATAATACGGAAAATCAGATAATTATTCTTACCGGACCGAATATGGCGGGGAAAAGCGTTTACTTACGGCAGGTGGGTTTAATAGTGATGCTGGCTCAAATCGGTTCTTTCGTGCCGGCGAGCGAAGCGCATATCGGATTGGTCGATAATATTTTCACCCGCGTCGGCGCCAGCGATAACATCACCGCCGGGGAAAGCACTTTCCTTGTGGAAATGCAGGAAGCGGGAAATATTCTAAATAACGCAACCCGCAAAAGCTTGATTTTACTCGACGAAATCGGCAGAGGCACAAGCACATTCGACGGAATTTCCATCGCTTGGGCAATCACGGAATATCTGCATGAAAATCCCGACGTATCGGCAAAAACGGTATTCGCCACTCACTACCACGAATTAAACGAAATGGCGGAGATTTTTCCGAGAATTAAAAACTTCAAAGTGGAAGTCCGGGAATACGGCGATAAAGTTATTTTTCTTCACAAAGTATCTCCGGGAGGAGCGGACCATAGCTACGGCATTCAAGTAGCTATGATGGCGGGTTTGCCCGAATTTACAACGCGCAGAGCGAAGGAAATTCTTGAGAACCTCGAAAGCAAAGAACTAACTCCTTACGAAATAAAGAAGGCTAAAATCGCTAAGTTTAAAAATCAGGACGACAGCCAATTTAATCTTTTTGAATTTAAAGACGACGAATTGCGGCAACAAATTTCCGAAATAGACGTGAACAGCTTTACGCCGATCGAAGCGCTAAATAAATTAAACGAACTGAAAAAGAAGATTGACGATGACAAAATTAAATAAATTTATTCCGGTATTCCTTCTAATTGCGGCGCTCGTTTCATGCGGAAGAAAACTTACGCCGGAGGAACAAAAGTATGTAAAAAGCGTCGAGGAAATGAGGCTGAAAAAGAATGCCGAATTTATGACCGACCCCGTTTCGCCTTTTAATAGTCCTAAAAAAGTTGAGTTTCACCCGCTTATTTATTTCGACGTAGATCCTTCGTTTGTGTTTAAAAGCAAACTTTATATGTACGAAAAAGAGGATACGATAACAATTTACGGAACAAAGGGGGAACCGCGTAAAACTATCCGGTTCGGCTATCTCAAAATTCCTTTTGAGGGCGTTCAATATAAACTTAACGTTTACAAAAGTAATTCGGAAGATTACGGAGTATATTACAGCGTCTGGTTTACCGATAAAACCACCGGTGAGGAGACGTACGGAGTGGGGAGATATCTCGATTTCGAACTAAACCCCGACCCGGAATATGAATACACAATTGATTTTAATTTAGCTTTCAACCCGTTTTGCGCTTATAATCCGGCATATTCGTGCGCAATACCGTCGAAGGATGATTATTTGGGATTTGAAGTGAGAGCCGGAGAAAAAAAGTTTCATGATTAAGATAAAGGAGCAGTAATGGTAATTGTTTTAGAGAGAAGCGCGACTAAGGAACAGATTGAAAATGTTATAAATCATCTCGAAGAATATGGTTTCCAGGTACACCAGTCCCAGGGAATACAAAGCCTCGTTCTCGGCGCAATAGGCGTAAAACCCAATTTTGATACGAGAAAAGTGAAGGTTCTAAAAGGAGTTGCGGATGTTTACCGCGTTACGGCGCCATATAAATTAGCCGGCAGAAATTTTCATCCGGATGATTCGATAATTAAAATTAAAGACGTCGAAATCGGCGGTGATAAAATTGTAATGATGTCCGGTCCGTGTTCCATCGAAAGCGAAGATCAGATATTCCGCATGGCTGAAGCGGTCAAAAAAAGCGGCGCGCAAATACTTCGCGGAGGAGCCTTTAAACCGCGCTCTTCCCCTTACTCTTTTCAGGGCTTGGGCGAGGAAGGTCTTCAATACATTAGAGCCGCGGCTGATGAATACGGTCTTCTCGTAATTACTGAAGTGATGCAGATAAGTCAATTGGATTTGGTCGCCAAATATTCCGATATACTTCAAATTGGCGCGAGGAATATGCAGAATTTTTCCCTGCTTAAAGAACTCGGTTCCGTAAACAGAGCCGTTATGCTCAAACGGGGACTTGCGGCAACAATTGAGGAATGGCTGATGTCCGCCGAATATATTCTTGCAAGCGGAAATAAAGATGTAATGTTATGCGAGAGAGGTATCCGGACATTTGAAACTTACACGAGAAACACATTTGATTTATCGGCAATTCCGGTTGTTCACAAAAGGAGTCATCTGCCGGTAATAGCAGACCCGTCACATGCAACGGGACTAAGAGACCAAGTTCCGCCGATGGCAAGAGCGGCTGTAGCTGCCGGAGCAGACGGATTGATGATTGAAATTCATGACGATCCCGAACATGCATTATCAGACGGACCGCAGGCTCTGCTTCCCGATGAATTTCTTGAGTTAACAAAAGAATTACAAAAAATAGCAGAAGCTATAGGAAGATCTTTATAGTGGAATTCCGGAACATAAGCATAATTGGTTTAGGCTTAATCGGCGGATCAATTGCCAAAGCAGTGAAAAACGCCTTCCCTGAATGCGCAATTTCGGCGTACGACAAACCGGAAACTTTGAACTTGGCTTTGAGCGAGAAAGTAATCGACGTCAAGTTAGACTCATTGGAAGACGCTCTGAACAGTGAGCTGATATTTATTGCCACTCCGGTTAACTCAGCAGTTGAAATTTTCAGCAGATTGGTTCCAAAACTTAAAGAAACAAATATTATTACAGACGTCTGCGGAATAAAAGGTGCGATGAACGATATCTGGAATAAGAGCGCAGCTAAAGGCGTTTACTTTGGCGGACATCCGATGACAGGCAAAGAAAAAGGCGGATATATAAACTCCGACCCGATACTATTCGAAAACGCGATTTATATAATCTCAGCGGAATCCCAAAAGGATGACCGTTTGGATTCATTTGTTTCGCTTGTTAAATCTTTCGGCGCGCGCGTTATGTTTTTAGATCCATACGAACACGACGAAGTAATTGCTTACGTAAGCCATATGCCGCAGCTTCTTTCCGTCGCTTTAATCAATACTGCCGGTAAAAGCAACGACATAAATTATATGGATTTTGCCGGCGGCGGTTTCCGAGATATGACGCGTATCGCTTCGAGCAAATTCGACATTTGGGAATCCGTAATTCAGCTAAATAAGGAAAAAATAATTACGGCAATCGATAATCTGATTGATGAGTTGGACAGCGTTAAAAGGGAAATAAAAGAATCGAATTTCGATTCGCTCAATAATCGTTTTGAAGATTCACGTCGTCATAGGGACGAGATACCTCTTAATTCCAAGGGTTTTCTTAATCCATTAATAGATGTATTCGTTTTTGTGAAGGACGAGCCGGGAGTAGTGAGCAACATTTCGTCAACTCTTTTCAAAAATAATATCAACATTAAAGATATCGAGCTGCTTAAAATTAGAGAAGGAACCGGAGGGACTTTCCGGCTTTCGTTTGAATCCGAGGAAGACGCTCTTAAAGCCCGTTCCGTTCTTACTTCCATCGGGTTTTCAATTAAAAAATAATTGCCGGAAATCTCCGCAATGGAAGAACTGATAAAAAAATTAAACTCCGCCGGATTAAGACCGAAACTCAACGTTCCGCTGAAAGATTACACAACAATTAAAGTCGGCGGTCCGGCGGATATCCTCGTAGAAGTCAAATCTTCCAATGAACTTGTAACAGCGCTAATAATTGCTGGAAAGTCGCCCGCCGCAGCGACTCTGCTCGGGAAAGGAAGCAATGTAGTTATCTCCGACGCGGGGTTAAGAGGCTTAACAATCATAAATTCATCAGATAAATTTTCAGTCGGCAGCATTTCCGAAAAAAATACGAAAGTCGGCGCCGTAGTGCCGCGTTTCGATAATGAGAATAATTCCAACGAGAAATTCAGCGGTGAGAGAGTAATAGTTAATGTTGAAAGCGGCATTCGAATGCAATATTTGATGAATAAATTATTTGAAATAGATATTACCGGATTGGAGAATTTCGCAGGAATTCCGTGCACCCTCGGAGGCGCGGTATATATGAATCTCCACGGCGGAAATAAATTTATTTCGGATTATTTAATCAAAGCGGATTTATATTCACACGGAGAAATAAAAACAGTGGACAACAAATATTTCCGCTTCGATTATGATTGGAGTATTTTGCACGAAACAAAAGAGATTTTACTTAATGCCGATTTGCTTTTAATTAAAGGAAACGGAGCAGAAGCAAAAGCCGCAGCTTCCGAATGGGCAAAAGTCAAATCGATTCAGCCCAAAGATTCAGCCGGATGTATATTCAAAAATTTATCTCACGAACAAATGAAAGCCGCTAATCTGCCAACACCGTCAATCGGCTATATAATTGACAAAGTTCTCGGAATGAAAGGATATCATTTAGGCGGTGCCCGGGTTTCGCCAACGCATGCGGCGTTCATTGAAAATTTCAAAGACGCTTCGGCAAAGGAAATATATAATTTGAAAAATTTGATTCAAGAAAAAGTTAGAGAGAAATTGAATATTAAACTGGAATTGGAAGCGGAATTCAAAGGAGAATTTTAATGTCGAAATTTATTATTAACGGAAGAACCCCTTTAAACGGAGAAATTAAAACCGCTGGAAATAAAAACGCTGCATTACCGATAATTGCAGCTGCGGCGCTTACCGGCGGTGAATGCCGAATAAACAATATTCCGAGAATTAGAGACGTTGAGGTTATGCTTCGGCTTCTAGAAGAATTAGGAAGAAAAGTCGAGTGGACAAGTTCATCATCAATATGCATTACCGGTGAAATTAACGAATCGTCTTTGAATCGGACATCGGCGGGGAAATTAAGAGCGTCTATTTTGTTTGCCTCTCCTCTGCTCGCCAAATTTAATGAAACTGAATTCCCTCCCCCCGGAGGCTGCGTTATTGGACGCAGAAGATTGGATAATAATCTATATGTTTTTCAAGCTCTCGGCGCAAATGAGAATTTTGACGGTGAAGTTTATAAGTTAACTATGACCGGCAAACACCGAAAAAATATATTTTTAAAAGAAGCCTCGGTTACGGCGACGGAAAATGCTCTTATACTTGCGGCAAATTTGGATGAGGAATTCACTATTCAAAATGCCGCGTGTGAGCCTCACATTGAAGATTTAGCCGCCATACTTATTAAAATGGGCGCACGAATTATTGGTGCAGGAACAAATAAAATTATCGTAAAAGGGGAAAAAGAACTTTCCGGATTTGAGCATTCCGTTGTACCGGATCATATTGAAGCTGGCACATTAGCAATTGCCGCCGCGGCTACCGGAGGAAATCTCGTTATTCACAACGCAATTGAGGAACATCTGCAAATGACTTTGCATCACTTGAGTAAATTGAATGTGGACTTCGAATTTAAGGATGATTCTCTAATTGTAAAAAAATCCACACTAAAATCGGGAACGCACAAAGTGCAGGTTGGGCTTTGGCCCGGTTTTCCAACGGATTTAATGAGCCCAATGATTGTTTTATCTACGCAGGCACAAGGCGTTACACTCTGTCATGATTGGATGTTCGAATCCCGAATGTTTTTTGTGGATAAACTTATTGTTATGGGAGCTGAAATAACTCAGTGCGATCCGCACCGAGTTCTTGTTTACGGACCTACTAAATTACGCGGACAATCGCTTTCGAGTCCGGATATTAGAGCCGGAATCGCTCTCGTGATAGCCGCAATGG
>CAYNUJ010000007.1:0-33878 GCA_964400095.1 uncultured Melioribacteraceae bacterium | reverse complement strand
TGCCGCAAATCATATTCCCAGCCGCGCGTTCCGGTGAATAGTTTTAGCATTTTTTATTATTTTTAATTGTTTGCGGATTTTAATTATTTCAAAACAGGTGGAAGCCAAGAATTATTAGAGAAACCATGATTAACGGAAGAGGATTATGAAAATATTAATGGCTGGAGCAGGCGAGGTCGGTTATCATCTCGCGAAGCAGCTATCGGTGGAGGAACACGATATAACCGTTGTGGATATTGACCCAATCGCGTTATCGCGGGTCGATTCCGCGTGCGACGTAATAACAATAGAAGGAAGCAGCACGTCGATTCATAAAATGAAAAGCTCCGGAATAGAGGATACAGATCTGCTTGTAGCGGTAACGTCTTCGGAGACAATCAACATCAACACTGCAATACTCGGTAAAAAACTGGGCGCTAAAAAAACTATTGCGCGCGTTGCAAGCGGAGAAATTGTAAGCGAAGAGAATATAAAAATATACAACAACTTGGGAATCGATCACTTAATTTATCCCGAAGAGCTGGCTTCCTTTGAAGTTGAAAAATTAATCGAACGTTCCGCGGCAACGGATATACACGAATTTGAAGACGGTAAGCTTTCGCTAATCGGGTTGAAATTGGATAGGAATACTAAGTTAATCCGTAAAACGCTTATACAGACCGCCGAGGAATACAGTTATCTTAAATTCAGAATTGTAGCCATTCATAGAGGTATGAATACAATCATTCCATCCGGACACGATATTTTTCTGCCGGCGGATCAAATATTTGTGATAACCACTCCGGAAAGTATTGACGAATTCATTTCTCTTTCGGGACAAAAAGACGTAAAGGTAAATAATATCATGATTCTCGGCGGAGGAAGAATAGGAAGAAAATCGGCGAAACTTTTGGAAAAGAACAATTTGAATATAAAACTGATCGAATCCAACAGAGACAGAACGATGGAACTCGCCGATTATCTCGAAAAAACATTGGTAATTCAAGGCGACGGAAGGGATATTGACCTGCTCGCCCAAGAAGGCGTGATTGATATGGACGCTTTTATCGCCGTTACAAATAACGCCGAAACAAATATTATTACCTGCTTAATGGCAAAGCATTTGGGCGTTTCAAAAACTATCGCTCTCGTAGAAAACGTCGATTATATTCCTCTAACGCAGACAATCGGTTTGGATTCATTAATTAACAAAAAATTGATCGCGGCAAATAGTATTTCGCGTTTTATCCGCAGAGCGAATATTGTTTCAATAGCTTCGCTTCAGGGAATTGACGCCGACGCGGTTGAGTATGTCGCTAAGGAAGGTTCCCCAATAACGCAGAAACCGGTTAAGAAAATAAAATTTCCGGAAGGCGTTATTATAGGCGGATACGTAAGAGACAACGAGGGAGAAATTGTTACCGGCGACACGCATATTAATTCCGGCGATAAAGTGGTTGTATTCGGATTGCCCGACGCGATAAAAAAATCGGAAAAATTATTTCAGTGATACATTTTGCCGTTATATTCAGTATTATCGGATTCCTACTGCTGATTGAAGGAATTTTTATCTTTACAGGTATACCGTTCTCAATATATTACGGCGACAGCGACGTTATGGCGTTATTAACCAGCGGACTAATCACTTCCGGCGTAGGCGCGCTGATGTTTTTCCCGAACAGAAAAAAAGCCAAGGATATTCGTAAGCGGGAAGGATATTTAGTAGTTACGCTCGGCTGGATTTTTATGTCGTTATTCGGCGCAATACCATTCGTTATGCACGGCGCTATTCCTTCGTTTACCGACGCGTTTTTTGAAACTATGTCCGGATTTACAACAACCGGCGCGTCCATTCTTAATAATATAGAATCAATTCCGCACGGACTGCTGTTTTGGAGAAGTTTAACTCAATGGCTAGGCGGCATGGGGATAATTGTTCTTTCTTTGGCTATACTTCCTATTTTAGGAATTGGAGGGATGCAGCTTTTTATCGCGGAAGTTCCCGGTCCAAGCAAGGATAAAATTCATCCGCGTATAAAAGAAACGGCAAAACGATTGTGGGGAATTTATGCGATTTTTACTTTGGCAGAAACAATCTTGCTGCTTTTGGGAGGAATGAATCTATTCGACGCTATTAATCATTCGTTTACCACAATGGCAACCGGAGGATTTTCCACTAAGCAGGCAAGCATTGCCGCTTTCGATAATCCTTTTATTCACTATGTGATAATTATTTTTATGTTTGCCGCGGGAATGAATTTTACTCTGCACTACAGACTTTTGCACAGAGATTATAAAAATTTCTTTCGTAACGACGAGTTTAAATTTTACGCGAAAGTAATTATTATAGTCGCAGTACTAATTGCCGTCGTTCATGTTATTACGGATTACGCCGGCGTCGAAAAGTCATTCCGCGATTCGCTTTTTCAAACTGTCTCTATTGTAACAACTACCGGATATGTGACGGCGGATTATGAATTATGGGGACCGTTTTTTCAGCTTCTTTTCTTTCTTTTATTATTTACCGGCGGATGCGCGGGTTCCACCGGCGGCGGAATTAAAATGGTTCGACATCTGATTTTATTTAGAAACAGTTTTCAGGAACTTCGCCGACTTATTCATCCGAGAGCAATTATCCCGGTTAGATTTAACCGCATGTCGGTTTCGTTCGAAAATGTATCCAATATACAGGCGTTCTTCCTTTTTTATATTTCCATTTTTATTGTTGGAACGCTTCTGATGTCTCTTTTGGGAATGGATTTCCTTTCTTCTATAGGTTCCGTTGCAACTTCTTTAGGCAATGTCGGACCGGCAATCGGAAGCGTGGGACCAAGTTATAATTTTTCGCATATCCCCGATTTAGGCAAATGGACGCTCTCAATTTTGATGCTTCTCGGAAGGCTCGAGCTTTTTACCGTATTAATTATCTTTTCTTCGTCTTTCTGGAAAAAATAATATCGTCATTTTTAGTATATTCGCAATTGATTTCAGCATACATTAGGTGATTCGTTAATGCAGTTTAGATTCCTATTAATAATTTACTTTTTATCCGCTATCGCGCTTCATTCCCAGAAAGTGATTTTTTCCAACGGAGTTACAAACGACGGCGCTCCGCTCGGTAAAGTAAAATCTCTCGAAATCGACCCGTCGGGGAATTATGTTTATGTCGTTCTGAGCAACGACGATAGACCGATCAATAGCGATTTGCTTTACTTATTTGTCGATAAGTTTATGGGAACGCGTTTTGAACCTTTCGATTCAAAAGTAATTAAAATTGAAAAGAGTAAAACCTGGGCGTCTTTTAATTATAGATTTCACGAACCGGGAGATTATAAAGTGTATTTTCTGACGGCGGAACAGAAAAAACTTGCCGAAGGAACATTTAAAGTTAAACTTAAGGAGCAGTTTGCCCAGGAAAGGAAAGCCGTTACAAGCAGTTATTATGATTTCTGTCAGTTTGTTTTCTGCGAGATTGTTTTGGGCGGCAAACCCGTTAGAATAAAGAGCAGAGCTTATGTAAATAAGAACAAAGGATTAATGTACGCGTATATTAATAACGGAGCGCCGTTTAATACAAGCGCTATGATGGTCGATATATGGAAGCGCGGAGAAAACTCTTTCGATTACGACACTTTTGTAGAGACAAAAAAATTCAAAATTGAGCCGGATTGGAACGATACTTATTTTAGATACCAATTTAAATATCCGGGCGATTATAAGTTTACCATTTACAACGAAAACGAAGTTATTATGTGCAAAAATTATATAACAGTTTATTAATTTGAGGAAATGATGAAAGGAATTATTTTAGCCGGAGGTGCGGGAACCAGATTGTATCCGGTAACGAAAGTTTACAGCAAGCAGTTAGCATTAATTTACGATAAACCGCTGATCTATTATCCGTTTTCAATTTTAATGCTTGGCGGCATAAAAGACGTTTTAATTATTTCCAACGAGGAAACAATTCCTCTCTACGAAAGACTATTCGGCGGCGGAAGTCATCTCGGCGTTAATATCAGCTATAAAGTCCAGCCCGCTCCAAACGGAATTGCGGAATCTTTTATTTTGGGCGAAGAATTTATCGGGGATGATAGCGTCAGTCTCATTTTAGGCGATAATATTTTTTACGGCAAATTGAATTTCTTTTACAACGCGATAAAAAATAATTCCCACGGTGCGACTATTTTCGGTTATAAAGTTACCGACCCGCAGCGTTACGGCATAGTGGAATTCGATGAAAACGGCAAGGCTATTTCGGTTGAAGAAAAACCCTCCGTCCCCAAATCCAATTACGCTATACCGGGGTTATATGTTTACGACAATAACGTGATTGATATATCCAAGAATTTAAGACCTTCCGATCGGGGGGAATTGGAGATAACGGATGTTAATAAATATTATCTTGATCGGGGCATGTTGAATGTTGAAATTATCGGCAGAGGAGTAGCATGGCTGGATACCGGAACCCCGGACGCGTTGTTGAAGGCGTCCAATTTCTTTGGGGTTATTGAAGACCGGCAGGGATTAAAAGTAGCGTGCTTGGAAGAAATAGCTTTCATGAAAGGATTTATTTCCAAAGAAAAATTTATTGAAGTTGTTAACGATATTCCTAATTCGCTTTATAAAAATTACCTCGAAAAACTTTTAGAGGAAGATTAAATATATTTTAATTAATTGTTGATTGATTAGCTATCATTTGATAAATTAAGAATTGAAGAACGATAAATATTCAAAAAATAATTTTCGGAGTGATTAATGGGGCTTTTTTCCGGTTCTAAACAAGAAATAGAAAAACTCGTAAAAGAAAACGAAGAGCTCAGAAACAGACTTCACAAACTACTCGAAAAGCAGCAAAGCTATGAAGAATTAGAAAATCAACTCTCCGGCGCGCGCCAGGAACTTTCCGATATATCGGCGGAAGAACGGCGGATTAATGAACGCATAGTTAACTTGGAGAGGGATATTGCCACTAAAGAAAGCGACCTCGAAAAATTGAATGAATCCATAGAAGAAGGGCAGGAAAAATTAGACGAGGTTAAAAGCGAACAGAACGAAAGCGAGAAAGTATTAAACGAAATAAATTCCGAAATCACTCAGAAATCTTCCGAGTTGGAAAATGTTAAAGCTGAACTTTCCGGCGGCGAGGAAAAATTAAACGAACTTACGCAAAAATTGGAAGCCCTTGAGAATGAGTTTAATCATCGTTCGCAGGATAAAAACGAGCTTGAAAGCGCCATTGAGGAATTAACGGGAAAAAGAGACCGGCTCGCCGAAGAGCTTACGCGTCTTAAAGAGGAAAGGAAAACCACGGAAATATCTCTGCAGGATTACTCGGTCCAAATTAAAGAAAGCGAATCTTCAATAGAAAAATTAAACGATGAAATAGAAAAATTAGCGGCTGAGAAAGACTCGCTTATTAATGAAATTGATAAAAATGCCGCAACCTATAAGAAGAAAGAGAAACAGCTTGCGGAACTTGAAGAAAAGATTGAGCGGAACGATGAAATTAGGGAAAATATCGAATCGAATTTAGCCCAGCTTACAATTCAACTTGCAGAAAAGGATAAACTGTTCAACGATTTCAACAAAAAAAGAGATAAAGTTACCGAAGAAATCCAGAATAAGAAAAAGGAATTGAACGAATACAACACAAAAGTGGAAATCGAGAAAAATAAGTATGACGAATTAAACGATTCGGTAAAATCTCTCGAAAGCCGCCGCCAGGAACTTACGTTCGAAATTAAAAAATCCGAAAGCGTTAGAAATAATTTGAACGACGACATTATTTCAAAAAGAAACGAACTCGAAAAACTTAAGTTGGAACTTGATAATCTGCGTAATTTAATTTCCGATCATGAAAAAAGAAAATTCGAAGCCGAGGAGAGTACTTTAAAATTAGAAAATTTAATGACGACGACAATTGTTAAATTTAACGACGAACTGCAGAACTCATCCCAAAAACTGAACGGAATAAAACACGAAATTCTCAACCGCGAAAGGGAGCTTGGCGAAAAGGAAAAATCTCTTATTGAAAAATCTTCGCAGATAGCCGAGTACGGTTCTTTGATAAAAGTTATGAAGCGCGAGAAAGATAATCTTGAAGAAAATATTCAAAATCTGCGCGCTAACGAAAGGGAACTGAATAACATTTATGAAAGTCTGAACGACAGGCTGACGAAAAGAAAAATAGAATATAATTCTCTCAAAGCTAACGCGTTCCAGCTCCGTAATTCTAATATTGATCTGGAAAAGGATTTGAAAAAATTACTCGAAACTTCGGGGCAGGATTATTCCGGAATTGAACAGCAGAAAGAATTAATTACCGCGGAGATAAAAGAGAACGAAAAGATGCTGGAAGAACTAATGACTTCCATCGAGGAAAAAAGGAGCGAGCTTAATAATTTGAGGAAAGAAACTCAGAACATTGAAACCGAGAAGGAAGAATACTCCGAAAAATTATCTCAGCTTGTTTCCATGGAAAAATCGCTGCAGGATAAAATTAAAGCTTATACGGACAAACTTGACAACATAGAGCAGCATTTTGGAATAAAAGGAAAGCCTGAAAATTAACGTTTAAATATTATTCTAAACTCAGCGCCTCTATTTTTTTTGCTTTCCACCTCAACTTCGGCTTTGTTTAAATCGCAGTAATTTTTAACCAAAGATAATCCCAATCCGGCGCCTTCGTACTTTCGTTTGTATCCCGTTTCCTCCTGCGAAAAAGGATCGAACAGATCAGTCAAAAATTCTTTTTTAATACCGATGCCGGTATCCTTGACAGAAACAATTACTTTATTTTCTTTTCTTGAAACAATTGCTTTCACGCTTCCTTTCTTCGTATATTTTATCGCGTTGTCAATAAGATTAGCCATTACCTGCCGGAGGGAATATTGGTCGGCTGTAACTGTCGCGCTTCTTGTTTCTTTAATCAACTCGAGTTTCAATCCCCGGTATTCCGCGTAATAAGCATATTCCTCTATTATCGGTTCTATCACTTCGCTTATTAGCTCCACCTTGCGAAAGTGAGGCTCGTAAATGCCCTGCTGTAATTCGGACATATTTAAAATAAGTTCAATAGTTCGGGTAATTCTATTGCCGGCGGATGAAATACTGCCGAAAATATCGCTGTGTTCTGAGTCGTTAAGGTTATATTCATCTTTAAGAAAAGAAACAAAACTTAAAATCACATTTAGAGGCGAACGAATTTCATGAGAGATTTGAGCGAGAAAATCGGATTTAAGTTGAGCGGATTTTTCCGCCAGCAATTTGGCGTGTTCTAATTTTTGAAGATTTTCCACTCTTGCGGAGATATCGTTGAAAATCATAAATATCCCGAAACTATTCTCCTGCAGCGGGAAACGGACTTCATCCAATTCGAATATTCTTATCTCTCCGTTTTTCTTTTTCATTTCTATCTGGCGCTTCAATTGTTCTCCGTTGAGAACTCTTTTTATGCTCAAATCGACTTTTTCTTTGTCTGCCGAAGTTAATAATTTCCCGATATATTTGCCTGATAATTCATCCCGGCTGTAACCGAGCATGGCTGAAAAAGAATCGTTTGCTTCCAATATTGCGCCGTCGGCATTCAAAAGCAGAATACCGTTGGGAGAATGATTGAATAAAACCCTGTACCGGTACTCTCTCTCAACAATTTCCCTGTCCTTTTTCACTCTATCCGTAGCGTCATTAATAGTAATTATTATTTTTTTGCGTCCGTCAACGTCGGTAATTAATCTTTCGTATAAATCGAGAAAAATTGTTTCATTATTCTTTGTTAAATTTTTTACGGTATGGCTTAAAACCAATCCTTCGCTTATTTTCGATATGTTTGAACGAACTTTCGTTTTACTGCCCGGATGAGCGATCATAGAAATATTTTTGCCAATCAACTCATTTTTAGTATAGCCGATCATATCGCAGAATTTCTGATTGACGTCCAGAATTATACCTTCCAAATCTTCTATCATTATTCCGCTGGAAGAATTTTCAAAAAGGTTGCGGTATTTTTTTTCGCTTAATTTTAATTTTTCCTCGCTGCTTTTTTTATCCGAAACATCTCGGATAATCACTATAAAAGATTCTATATCCCCGTCTTCGTTTAATACAATGGAAGTTGATAAATGAGCGTGAAATATTTCGCCGTCTTTTCTAACCAATCTGAATTCGGACTGAGTGTTTTCCTTATTCTGAGTTAAAGTTTCAAATTCGGCTAAAGCGTTTTCGATATCTTCCTTATAAATTAGGTCGAACGCATTTTTATTTATCAACTCTTTTTCGTCGGCGTTTTCATCATAAAGTTTTACCGTGGCGCTATTGCAGAAGGTGATTATCCCCTCTCGGTTTAACAAAATAATTGAATCTTGAGAAGAATTAACCAAAGTGCTGTAAAGTTTTTCCCGTTCTTCAAGTTTATTCTGAATTATATTTTTTTCATTTAGCAGGTTATTCAGCACACGGTTCTGATCGTCCAAGTGAGCGGTGGCTTGCTTCACTCTTTCCTGCAGATCGTCGTTCATTTTATTAATTCTATGTTGATACGATTTCATCTGAGAAATATCTCTTGCCGATGTAATTACAAATTGAGTTTCGCCGCTATCGTTCTTTTCGGGAATTAAAAGCCAGTCGATCCAAATATTATTAGGAAACTGGAATTCAATCCGGTTAGTTTTACCCGTTCGGAATACTTTTTCAATCGACTCCTCCCATAATTCAACTAACTCGTCGGGAAATCCCAACTCTTTGTGTGTTTTACCGATCATTTCTTTGGCGTCAATACCCGCTGATTTTGAAATCGCTTTGTTTGTATATACATGCCGGAGTTTCTTATCGAACTTCATTATTACATCTTCGGTGTTTTCCACAAGATGTCTGAACGAAGCGTCGTTATTTTCAATTTCGAAAAGAATGAATTCGACACTATTTTTATTGTATTTTATCGGATACAAATTTGTGACGGCAGACGCATAATTTGTGTCGATATTATTGTACATTAAGTGTATGCTTTTGAGAGCCTTTCCGTTTTGAAACACTTTTTTAATTAATTTATCGGGGTTTTCGGAGTTGTTTTCAATATTTATTAAATTGGTATAGTTTTTGCCTATAATATTGTTTCTGATGTGAAGTATTTCGTTCAGTTGAAAATTACAAAAAACTATTTTATCTTCATTATCAATAATAAAAACAGGTGTATTTAAATTTTCCAGAGCTTTTTCGAACAGCTTATTTTCTTTCAAATCCTGTTTTAGTTGAAGTATTTCGTCTCTCAGAATATTTAACGTTGTCTGGAATTTTATATCCGATTTTTTAATATTCATAAATTGATTTTTACCCGTAATTCTTGTTTTTATGATAAAATGCATATAAAAATAATAAATATTTTAGTAGTATTCGTAATAATTTGCGGTACGGTATTCTCGTATAACGATAGAATACCTTCCCCGCAGGAAGATACCGCATTGTATCTTAAGAACCCGATATATAAGCGCCGAATAGAAATGTTTAAACTTTCTAAAATAAAAAAAGCAAATATTATTATGCTGGGCAACTCATTAACCGACGGAGGAAATTGGAGCGAACTGCTCGGGAGAAAAGGAGTTGTCAACCGTGGAATTATCGGTGATGTTTTAGAGGGTTATTTAAATAGAATGCAGTATGTCTATAATCTCCGTCCGAAAGTTTGTTTTATTGAAGGCGGAATAAACGACATATATAATTGGAAGCCGGTAAAAAAGATTTTTGAACAGTACATCCGGGTAATTAAAATATTAAAAAAACACGGCATCACCCCGGTAATACAATCGACTCTTTATACCGCTCCCAAATGGGGAGAGGAATGGATAGCGAACAATAATCCGGATCTTAAACCAGCGGAAATAAACAAAGAGAGAAACCGCGAGGTAGATAAATTGAACTCATTATTGAAAGAATACGCCAGGCAGAATAAAATTATCTTTGTTAACTTAAATAAATTAATGAGTTCGCATGGATTTTTGCGTTCTTCATTAACATGGGACGGCGCACATTTAAAAGCCAGCGGATACAAAATTTGGGCGCATGAAATTGATAAAGTTTTAACTAAATTGGGATTATAAATAAGGCATACAATGGAAAATAAAATAAAAGAACCGATTAAACTAATATTTCTCACAATTATATTCGCTTATCTTCTTTCCTTCATTCCGGAAAACACGGAATTGCTCGGAATAAAATTGAAGCATGTCGATATAATCGGTGATCTCAAAACCAAAGAGGAAAAAACCGATAAGAGCGACAATACGGATAAAGAATATGAAGAATACATGAAAGAGTATCAAAAGATGCTTGAGGAAGAAAAAGATTCTTCCCAAAGTAAAGAAGGACATTTGCTTTCGGCTGGAAATGTAAATTTTGCGTCGATGAATTTTTTGGGCACGGCTAATTTAATTGCGGATCAGTACGGCAAAAAACCAAGAAAACAGATAAGCACCAAAGAACAAAAAATCATGGGAAATTTGAGACAGCTTAAATATTTTTTCGATGCTTTGAAAAAATCGAAAAAAAATGTCGTTAGAATTGCTCATTTCGGCGACTCCGGAATTGAAGGCGATTTGATGACCGCTGATTTTAGAGAAGTAATGCAGTCTAAATTCGGCGGCAAAGGCGTGGGTTGGGTTTCTATAACCAAGCAAGACGCCAGTTTTAGGATGTCAACCAAAATGACTTTTTCGAATAATTGGGAAAGCGCAACGCTTTATACCAGTAATCCTAAAAATCTTCCCTTGGGTATTAGCGGAGAAATATTTGTTCCCAAAGGAAAAGCATGGACTCAATTCGAAACTACAAGGTATTATCCGCATATAAGAAATTTTAAAACCGCGCGTCTATTTTACATCAGCCCCCGCCGTACGGAAATAGAATATTCTTTCGATAATAAACCCGTTAGAAAAGTTAAATTAAAAAGAGGGGATTCGATACACGAATTAACTTTAACTACCTCTCGGGCTGCAAAAAAACTGCGGTTGACCATGCCGGATAAAGCGGGATATTTTTTCGGCGTCAGTTTAGAAAACGGCAATGGAATTTATATTGATAATTTTCCCCTTCGTGGAAATTCGGGCGTGGATATAAATCAAATTCCAATTTCTCAATTAAAGGATTTTTCAAAATATTTGGACTATGAATTGATTATGCTCGAGTTTGGTCTTAATGCAATCGGCATGATTAAAAGAAATTACACATGGTATGTAAGAGAGATGGTCAATGTTATCAAGCATCTTAAAGAGGCATACCCGCACGCAAGTTTTTTGATGATTGGAATTCACGATAAAAGCAGCAGGCGTGGAGGAAAATTTATGAGCGACCCTGCGATATTTAAATTATTAAAAGCTCAATTGGAAATAGTGAAGAAATCGAATATCGCTTACTGGAATTTATTCGAAGCGATGGGAGGCAAGAACTCAATGCATAAATGGGTTTTGAACAATCCTCCGCTTGCTTCACACGATCATCTGCATTTCAACCTTAACGGAGCAAAAATTATAAGTAAGATGCTAATAAAAGCTTTATTGGACGCGGATAAAAGAATTCATTAGAACAATTACTCTTTCCAGCAAGCGGTAAATGTAATTGTTTCGGTTTTGATTGGAGATTATGCTTAATGTGCATTTTTTCCAGCTTCTGCGGGAAGTTAATAAAAAATTTTTCTTTGACATTACAAAAAGATTTTCGTAAAATGTATTGTGATTTTTAGAAAGGGCACAAATGGAAGATAAAATAATAAAATTCGTTTACAAATTCAACTTTAAAGACGGACGAAAACGGGTTTTTGAAATTGAACTTGATTCAGAAACGCTTAAAATCAAAAAAGCGCCTCCAAAAGAACCGCCGGAATGGGCGAAAATGTCTTTCTTCAGATGTAATAACTGTACGCTTGACGCTGAAAAATTCGAATATTGTCCACTCGCTACATATCTATCCGATGTAATTGAATTTTTTAACGACATTCCTTCCTTCGAAAAAGCTATCATTATTATCGAAACCGACGAACGCGGAACATACAAATATACCGCGGTTCAAGCCGGGGTTTCCAGTTTGATGGGAATAATTATGGCTGCCAGCGGATGCCCGATTATTGGGAATCTTAAACCGCTGGTAAGGTTTCATCTGCCGTTCGCGTCGCTCGACGAAACCGAAGTGCGTGTTTTATCTATGTATATTTTAGCGCAGTATTTTCATTTTAAAGACGGAGACGAGACCGATTGGGCGCTCGATAATTTAAAGAATCTATATACCGAAATTCAAAAAGTAAACAGAAATATTGTTGAAAAGCTTTCTGAAATTGAAATGAAAGATACAAATCGAAACGCTGTAATTGCATTGAGTAATTATGCCGATTTTATAACGCTCAAATTAACGGATGAAGAAATTGAAACTTTACGGAGCTTTGTGGGAGAATTTCTTCACCTATAAGTTAAAACCTTCCGCTAATTTTTGTTAAGCATTTTTTACATCTGCCGTTATCTAATTTTACGTCCAGCAGACTATGCCAATCTCTTATAATAACCGGTTCGCCGCAGTTGGGACAGAAAGTCGTTTCCCCTTCAATATTATGAACATTTCCCACATAAACATAATGCAGTCCTCTTTGCATTGCGATATTTCTCGCTTTTTCTAACAATCGAGGGGAGGTCGGCTGCCTGTCGGTTAATTTGAAAGCGGGATGAAACGCCGTAAAATGAAGCGGAACGTCTTCGCCCAGATATTCCGCAATCCAATCGCACAGCATTGCCAGTTCTTCATCGGAATCGTTTTCGCCGGGAATCAGTAAAGTTGTGAGTTCAATCCAGAGATCGGTTTCATCCTTAAGCCACTTTATTGTGTTCAGCACCGGTTCTAAATGAGAGAATGTTAATTTATGATAGAACCTTTCGGAGAATGCTTTTAAATCTACATTTGCGGCGTCGATATATTTATAAACCTCTTTTCTCGCGGCTTTATCAATATATCCCGCGGTAACCATCACATTGTTAATTCCTTCCTCTCTCGCAATTTTTGAAATATCAATAACATATTCGCCGAAAATTGTGGGATCGTTATATGTGAAAGCTATTGAAGGCGTATTATACCGTTTAGCCAGCCGTACCACATCTTCCGGCGAAGCCCAAAGAGTATGCGTTTCATCCAGCTTTGCTTTGCTTGTATGCCAGTTCTGGCAGAATTTACATCCTAAATTGCAGCCCGCCGTTCCAAAGCTTAAAACATCGGAACCGGGATAAAAATGACTAAGCGGCTTTTTTTCTATTGGATCAACAGCGAATCCGGTAGGGCGTCCATACCCCGACGCATAAAGCGTTCCGTCGATGTTTTCTCTTATAAAGCAAAAGCCCTTCTGCCCTTCGCCAATAGTGCAGTATCGGGGGCAAAGAGTGCAGAGAAGCTTACCGTTATCCGCGGGTTCCCACCATTTGGCAATATGCAAATTGTTTCCTTTCATAACTCAAATAATTTCGAAATGAGTCCAAGTTCTTCTTTCCTTGTCCGTTATCGGCGCGCCCGCGGTAAACATAATTACGTCTCCCTGTTTAACCGGGCACAATTCTTTCAACAATTCTTTCGCTTTATGAACAACGTCGTTCTCCGAATCGATTTTATCCAAAAATAGAGGAATAATGCCTTTGTAAAGATTTAACCTGTTCAGAGTTGAAAATTTATCGGAGATGGCAAAGACAGTCGTGCTCGGGTTGAATTTGGCAATCACTTTTGCTTTTCTGCCGTAATGAGTGAACACAACCAGCGCTTTGGCGTTCACTTGCGCGGCAATATTTACAATCGCTTTGCCGGTTGAGTCGAATAAATTTTCAATTATATTCTTTGGAACGGCATACTCAACCGGATTTGAAAATTCTCTCGCCTGTTCGGTTCTGAATAGTATATCGTTCATAATACTTACGGTTTTCACTGGGTATTTACCGACGGATGTTTCACCGCTTAGCATTACAACATCGGCGCCGTCGAAAACTGCGTTGGCAACATCCGAAGCTTCCGCTCTTGTGGGAACGGGATTGGAGATCATGGACTCGAGCATCTGCGTTGCGGTAATAACCAATTTACCGAGGCTGTTGCATTTGCTTATAATTTGCTTCTGAATTACCGGAACTTCCTGCGGATTCATTTCCACGCCGAGGTCTCCGCGGGCAACCATTATTCCGTCGGAGACGGATATAATTTCGTCTATATTATCAACAGCCTCCGGTTTTTCAATTTTAGCTATAACGGGAATTTCCTTTCCATGCTCGCTAAGCCAGCTTTTTAATTGTACGATGTCTTGAGCTTTCCTAACGAAAGAGAGAGCGATAAAATCCACGCGATGGTTCAGCGCGAACTTTAAGTTTTCCTTATCTTTTTCGGTTAAAGACGGGGCGCTTAATTTCATACCGGGAAGATTCATTCCCTTTCTCGGTTTCAGTTTGCCGCCGTTAATTACTTCGCAAATTACTTCATCTTCCCTCTTCCCCTTTATTTTCAGGCGTATCAGCCCGTCGTCTATCAGTATTGGGTCGCCTATATTTGAATCCTCGACGAGTTTATTATAAGAAGTGGAAATTCGCTTATTATCGCCGCGTGTTTCTTCGGTGGTAATAATCAGCTCTTCTCCCGATTTTAATTCCACAAAGTCATTTTTTAATTCGCCCACTCTAATTTTGGGTCCTTGTAAATCAATTAAAATGGAAAGCGGCAGGGACTTTACTCTGCACGCTTCATCGATGTTGCGGAATATTTTTTCGAAAAAACTTACTCCGCCGTGCGAGAAATTCAAGCGAAATCCATCGACGCCATTCTCTATTAATTCGCACATTGTTTCAACCGATTCCGTCGCCGGTCCAACCGTGGCAAGTATTTTTGTTTTGGATATTTTCATAAATCTATTGCTCTCCCGGTATTAAGTTTTATGTTTTCCACTATGGAAAGTTCTCCGATATTCAGCTTATTGTAAAAGATACTATTATTTACGGACAAAATATATTAAAAAATGAATTTGTTTTTTTTAGCGGCGGAAATTCCTATCTTTACTATTGAATAATTGTCGGATGAATTATGAAATTATTTCCCTTGATATTCCTTTTATATTCGGTAGCCTCCGCTCAAAATATAAGTCCGTCGGATAAGCTATTCGACGACACATCGGTTGCGTTGGTGGAAATAGATATTGCGCAGTCCGCGTTAGATTTCGCTTACTCAAATCCCGAGAGCGATTCGCTTCATTACTGTAAAGTTCATTTCAAAAATAACTTTATTGATGAAATAATAGATTCCGTCGGATTCAGAATTCGCGGCAACACATCCCGCGCTTCGCAAAAAAAATCTTATAAGTTATCTTTCAATACATTCGTTCGCGGCAGGCAATTTTTCGGTGTGGATAAACTGAACTTAAATGGAGAGCACAACGATCCTTCGATCGCAAGAAGTAAATTGTCTTGGGATTTTTTCAAGAAGATCAATTTAATTTCTTCCAGGTCTTCGCACGCAGCGGTTTATATCAACGGGAAATATTACGGACTTTATATTTCCGTGGAGCACATAGACGACGAATTTGTTAAAAAGAATTTTAAGGATAAAAGCGGAAATTTGTGGAAATGTTTATGGCCCGCGAATCTTGAATATTGGGGAAGCGATCCGAATTTATACAAAAAAGCCTCAAACGGAAGAAGAACATACAACTTGGTAACAAACAGAGAGAAAGACGATTATTCTCAGCTCGCGCGGCTGATAAATGTTATCAACAACACTAGCGGGAGCGAATTCCCAGACTCAATAGAAAGTTTACTCGCCGTTCCGGAAGTATTAAAATATTTTGCGGCAAATGTTCTTGTGGGCGGGTGGGACGCGTACAGGTTCTTGAAAAACAATTATTATATTTACTACGAACCGTCGGCGGATATATTCCACTGGATACCGTATGATTATGACAATACATTCGGCGTGGACTTTTTCGACCAAGACTGGGCAGAAATCAATCCTTATACATACGCTAACATCGACAACACTCCGCGTCCTTTATCCAAAAGACTGTTCGCCGTGCCGCAATACCGAAACCTTTTTTCTCATTATCTCGAATTTTATTCAAAACGAGTTTTTGATATTTCTTTATGGAACGATAGAATTGATTCGCTTCAGTCAATGCTTAAATTCTACGCGAGAACAGATACGTTCAGAACAAAAGATTACGGATTTTCTTACGCGGATTTTCTTAATTCTTTCATAGATAGAAAGAGCGTTATCGGTCCGGCGAAGCGGGGATTGAAAAATTTTATTATCAGAAGAAATGAAACTATTCAAACTCAATTAAATTATTTTAACGCAGCGCCTTATGTTTATAGTTACGATTATTATCCGAAAAATCCTTCGCGGCTCGATTCCGTCCATCTCTTCGCGTCAATTTTCAGCAATTCGGAATTAGTAAAAGTAAACGCGGTATATCAATCGGGCAATACCGGAAACATTGTCGAATATCCGATGGTATTTGATCCTTCAACCGAAACAACATTTATCGAAGATGCGGACAAGTGGACGGTTACGCTGCCTCCATATGGCGACGCGGGATTTGCGTCCGTCACAATTTTTACAATGAACGCGAACGGACTTTCGCAGGAATATCCGAGAACGGGGTCAATTCTTTTCGGCGGCTCGTCCGATTCTACCGGAGATGTTTCCATAAACGAACTGCTCGCTAAAAATTCTACCATCAATACCGATTCAGCCGGGGAATACGACGATTGGATTGAATTATACAACCGGTCTGAAAACGTAATAGATTTAAGCGGAAAGTATCTGACCGACTCGCCGTCGAATTTGATTAAATGGAAATTTCCCGACGGTTCCGAAATCTCTGCCGGCGGGTTTTTACTTATTTGGTGCGACAAAGACACCTCCGTAACGGAACTTCACGCAAATTTCAAATTAAACGGCGGAGGAGAATTTACCGCTCTTGTGGATAACGACGGCGCAACTATTCTCGATTCCATTTATTTCGGTAAGCAGTCCGACGATATTTCTTTCGGAAGATTTCCGGACGGATCGCCTGATAAATCGTTTTTACAGCCCTCGCCCGGGTACCCGAATTTATTGACTAAAACGGAGAACCTGGATTTGAATCCAACGGAATTTTCACTGCAGGTTTATCCCAATCCCTTTAATCCTTCTACTACTATAAATTTTGTAATAGTTAAAAGTTCGAATGTTCAAATTTCTCTTTACGATATTCTCGGCAGAAAGACCGCGGTTTTATTGGATGAATATAAACAATTCGGAAATTATAAAATTGAATTGAATGGAAGAAATTTAAATTCCGGCGTTTATTTCATTAATTTCAGAAGCGGAAAAATAAACCGCTCCGTTAAGGTGTTGCTGCTGAAATAATGATCGGTATTTTAAGTCCCGGTTCGCCGGAACATTAAAGACTGATATTCGTCTGATAAATAAACGTTAGACTAACTTGATCGATAAAATCAAATATCATTTTTTTGTTTTACTCAAAAGCCCGTACCGGATAGAATTATTTTTCTGGCTAGCGGGAATAATCTATCTTGCCTCAATAAACCCAAACGCAGGCGGACATCTTGACTTATGTTTGTTTAAGTTGTATGGTATAGAAAGCTGTCCCGGATGCGGTTTGGGCAGATCCATTTCATTTATATTTCACGGTAATTTGGCGCATTCAATTACTTCGCATCCGTTCGGGTTCATCGCGCTGATATTAATTTTAGCAAGAATCACGGTACTAATCATAAAATCAAATAATTATTTCAGAATAATAAAAGGAGTGACAAATGGCTAATATTCTAGAACTTTTTCCGGATTTAACCGGCGACGAACAAATGTATATTGCCGGACTAATAAAAGAAATGGATGACGACAAAGCCCGTCAGTTCGCAATAGCTTACAGATCGAGAAGAAAGGATCCTCAATTGATTCTGCTTCTTGCGGCTATCGGACTTTTAGGAATAGCCGGAGTTCACCGTTTTGTTTTGGAGCAGGTGGGAATGGGGATTTTGTATTTCCTTACCGGCGGAATTTGTTTGATAGGCACAATAGTGGACATGGTTAATTTCAAAAAGCTCGCGTTTGAATATAATCAGAAACACGCTCATGAAATAATATCTATGCTGAATCTGTACGGAGCTTAGATTAAGAAAAAAATTACCTTCTCAACAGTTTCCCCGCAGGATAAACAAACCTGGCGGGCAGATTATCGGGGAATTTTTCGTCGCTTTTGAAGCCTATTTTTTCCGGCTGACCTGCCGGCATATAAGCCGTGCCGAAGAGCCAGTCCCAAACGCTCAGCACAATTCCGAAATTCTGCCCGTACGGCAGATGCATTTCAACGTCGTGGTGCCAGATGTGCATTTTGGGCGAGTTAAAAAGATATTTTAACGGTCCCCAGCTAAGAGGAATGTTCGAATGATTTAAATGCCCTATCAATGTGGCAAATACGGCTACCGCAAGCAGGGCTTTTCCGTTAAATCCCATTAAAGCCAGCGGCAGGTATTTTATAGATTTATATACAAAAACCTCCGCCCAATGAAAGCGGAAATTACCAATCCAATCCATTGTGTGAATTGAATGATGGAGTTTGTGAAGTTCCCACAAAGCCGGAATTCTGTGAAGAAGATTATGAACGCACCACTCGATGAAATCCTGAAAGACGAGGAGAAATATTACCTGAGCGAAGAAAGGGAAAGTATTGACTAAATTAACCGACTCGGGAGAAGGCAGGTCGAGTAGATGAAATAATGACCCAAAAGTTTCGGAGGCAAACCGGAATAACGGAGAAAAAAGAACTGCGAGGTAATATCCGTTGAATATTAACCAGAAAAAATCCTGAAGCAGTTGAGGACGAACTGCGTTTTGTTTCCGCCATGGTATTATCCTTTCGAGCAGAAAGCAGAAAATGGAAATAGCAATTAACCAGAATAAATATGAATTAATATTAAATATCATTTACTTCTTTCTCCGCGCTCTTTCATTTTTAATCGAACACAAAAACCGGCTAATATTATTCATCAATCCACCGCTTCCAAACATCGGGCTTGAAACCTATCGTCGCTCTGCCGCCGCTGCGCACAATTGGAGTTTTAAGCAGCAGCGGATCGCTCAACAATTCTTCTTCTGTGTCGAAAAGAATATATTCCAAATTCCTTTTCTTGAACTGTCTCCCCTCCCGGTCAAGTAAATCTTCCAATTCATAACCGCGCAGAATATTATTCAACTCTCCTTTGCTCAACGGTTTAATTAATAAATCTTTAAAATGATATTTTACGCCTCTTTCTTTAAAAAATCGTTCAGCTTTCTGTGTGTCCCTGCATTTTTTGGTTCCGATAATCTGTATGTTCATTCACCGTCCGTTTTCAAAATTTTCGGATACACCGCCGTAAAAGTTGTGCCTTTATCCTTAACGCTTTCAAAATAAATTCTTCCGTTCAAATATCTTTCGGTGAGTAATTTCATACTGTACGTTCCCAAACCGCGGTTATTCCCTTTAGTTGAAAAAGACCTTAGAAACACTTGAAGTTTAACATTTTCCGGCATGACGGCGGCATTGTGAACGCTGAATACAATTTCGTTTCCGATGGATTTACAATTAAGAGTTACAGTCTCGCCCGCGCACGAAGCTTCGAGAGCGTTTTTCGTCATATTGGCAATAACTCTTCTGATAAGAACTTTGTCGCTTGTGAATGATATGGATTCGGCTTCCTCGGCTATAATGAGATTCGTTCCTTTGAATTCCTCTTTAGACGAAAATTGACTAATTAAAGAATTAAGCAATTCGCCGGAATTTACTTCTTCGGGATGGACTTGAAGTTCGTTAGTTTCCGCTGCGGCGAGCTCGCGCTGAGTTAAAATTTCTTCAATCAATTCGTCAGATATTTGATTGCAAAGCCCTGCGTATTCTTTGGCTTCCTCAAGGTTTTCCGCCGAATCTAATAATTGAACCAAACCCCTAAGGCTGCCTGCGGTGTTCAGAATGTCGTGAAAAAATATCCGCTCTAATACTCTTCTTCTTTTTAAGTCGCCAATGTTTGTAAATGAAAAAATTGAATATTTATCCCCGTTAATTTTAAGAGGCGAGGACCAAACAAGCAAATCCACCGCGGTTCCGTCAGTTGTTGTAATGCGGCATTCCTGTGCTTCTTTCTCTCCTTCAAGCGATTTAAGAATAGCCTTAACGGCTCCGCACGTGCTGCAGGATTTCGACGTACCGCATCCGGCTTCGTTCAATACGGAATTTTTACAATTAAACGCTTCTCCGGGTCTTTTGCCTAACGCGTCGTGCGGTTTTTCTCCGTTGATAAAATTCATAAATTGCTTATTTGCGTAAACAATCTGTCTTTTATCATTCAGCACGGTCACATTTACCGGAACGGCGTCCAAAAAATACGCGGTCATTTTAGAATTATTGAACCAGTCGATTTGTTTCCTTAATTCGTCTCTACTCTCTCTTTCCGGCGGAGCGAATCGAGTGGTTAATTTTCCTTTATTATGTGCGGAATCCATATTTTTCCTTCACTTATTTGTTTCAATATACAAAATATGAATTATTATTTCCTAAGAAAACATTAATTTTCGATAAAAAAACTTTCTATGGCAAGTGATATTCAATATGTTTGATTATCAGGTGACGAGAAATAATAACTTCAACTCAAAATTCAACTATTTGGCTGTGAGATGAATCGTCTTGAATAAATCCCAAAACTATTCGAAAGTTGACTTTTATTCAACATTTGAATGATATTATAAACCATTTAGAACAATTAGCGCTATGTTAATATAGAAATGTTGTGTAATTACTGAACTCACCCCAAATCTCTCTCTTAAAAAGAGGGGCTTTTACATCCTCTCTCCTTGGGAAATGCTGTCAACTTAAGAGTTTGAAATGATAAATTGTAAAATTGAACTGCTTTGCAGTTCCATCATATTTTTTGGGTTTTAACTATGGACTTCGTCCATAGTTATTATAAATTAAAGCGCCCGCGACAGAACGCCGGGGCAAGCTTCGCGCTTTCGGTTTTCCACTTACGAAGAATTACTTTCTTCCCGACTGCGGAGCTTGTCACGACATTATTATGTCGGGGCAGTCAAATTCACAATAGCCTCGAACGAAGTTCGAGGAAATAATAGTTAATAATTCACAACTGCAACGCAGTTGAATTTAAGTATTTTAAATTAACTAACACTAAGTTGACAGCATTGCCCCTTGTGTGAGGGTTGGGGTGAGGAAACTGTTTTGTGACATATCATTCTTAACTGAACATTAGTTTATAATATATGATAGAAGTTGACAACCGGGAGTGCCTTTAATATGAGTAAAATAAACTTTGGAAATGGGAAAAGAGTAATAGTAAGAGGCGGAAAGCTTGATAAAAAATATGTAATAACTGTACCGACTGATAATGAGAAATAGCGAATATTATAAATATGCCGAATTGCTTTTAAGAATATTACCTTTCGTAATAACGACGCCCGTGTTGCAAAAAGAGTTATCATTAATTTTAACGTGGTTTTTGAGGAGTTAAATTTTATTTCGCGAGAATCCTTATCCGATTCAAATATTGTTTTTTTGCTTAATTTTTCATAGTTTAAATAAAACATTCAGTGTATAAACACATTTTTCCTTAGATGGCGGTTAAATATAAATATTTGCTTCTCCCGGCGCTCCTGATTTTTATGTTATGCTCCTGTAATACGCAGCAAAAGGAGCATAAACAAATTCCTATTAAACAAACCGATTTGCAGAAAATTTTAAAACGCGGAAAACTAATCGCGCTCACCGGATACAACGCGTATAGTTATTTTATTTACAAAGGAACGCCGATGGGTTATGAGTATGAACTTCTGCAGCGTTTGGGAAAAAGTCTCGGAGTTGATGTTGAAATAAAAGTTAAATCCAGTATAAATGAAATGATAACAGGACTTAATAATTACGAAGGCGATATAATTGCTTTTAACCTGACTGTTACAAAGGAAAGAACAAAGCAAGTAGCGTTCACATATCATCACAATACTACAAAGCAGGTTCTGGTGCAGAGAAGACCCGCCAACTGGCGAAGAATGCGCCTCGATGAAATTGAAGAGCATTTGATCAGAAGTCCGCTGGAACTGGAAAACAAAACCGTTTACGTCCGGTCAGGTTCATCGTATTTGATGAGAATGAAAAATCTTTCGGAAGAAATAGGCGGCGAAATAAATATTGTTGAAGCCGGTATGGATTTATCCACCGAGGATTTAATTAAGATGGTAGCCGACGGTGAAATAGATTATACCGTTTCCGATGAAAACATTGCGGAACTTAATCAGGCGTATTATCCGGATATTGACGTAAGCGCCGAACTTTCACTGCCTCAAAGAATTGCTTGGGCTGTGCGAAAAAACGCAACTCATTTGCTCGACACAATAAATGTGTGGATAAAAAAAATGCGTAAGAAAACCGAATATTATGTTATATACAATAAATATTATAAGAACCGTATTGCATACGCCAGAAGAAGAAGAAGCGAATTCTTTGCGCTTCAAAGCGGAAAAATTTCCAAGTACGATGATATAATTAAAGATTTCGCCCGGCAGTTAAGATGGGATTGGAGAATTTTAGCTTCGCAGGTTTATCAGGAATCTCAATTCAATCCCCAGGCAAAATCGTGGGCGGGAGCTATTGGACTAATGCAGTTGATGCCGGCGACAGCAAAGCATTACGGAGTTGTCGATCCCCGCGACCCGATACAAAGCCTGAAAGCGGGATTCAAATATGTTATTTGGCTTGATAATTTCTGGAAAAGCTACGTAGAAGATAACGACGAACGGATGAAATTTGTTCTTGCCTCTTACAACGTCGGGTTCGGTCATATACTGGACGCTATGAAACTTGCCGAAAAGTACGGCGCCGATCCCAAAATTTGGTTCGATAATGTTGAGAAATATCTGCTGCTTAAATCGAAAAAGAAATATTACACAGACCCCGTGGTTCGCAACGGTTATTGCGAAGGACGGGAAACCACAAAATACGTCAGAGAAATTCTCAGCAGGTTTAATCATTACCAGCAATTTATAAGCGCCTCTTTTCCGTCGAATACTTCGCCTTCGGTTTCCTTTCTCTTCTAATTTAAATTATCCGAATTATCAAAAAGGATAATTTTCCGCTTCTATATACAATGATATTTTATTAAATTTAATGGTCAAATTGAATTAAATCGAAGCGGTCTATGCAAAAATTATTATCTGAATTATCAATTGGAGAAAGATTAGACCATCTCCTTTTTATTAAGAGATTGGAATCTAAAAAAACCAAAGCCGGAAAGGAATTTTTAGACCTCGATTTATCCGATCAGTCCGGCACGGTAAACGCGAAGTATTGGAGCGGATTTGAGGAATTTAAAAAATTCGGTTCCAAAGGAATGATAGCCCGGTTCACCGGAGTGATTGACGACTATATGGGAACCAAACAGATAAAAATAGATAGAACTTTTCCGGTTGCCGATGAAGACGGCGTAAGCGTTGAAGACTTCCTGCCGAAATCCAAAAGAGATTTGGAGTTGATGACCGGGGAACTTAAAGCGAGAATAATTAAAATCAATAATAATTATCTAAAGAGACTTTTGGACATAATTCTTACGGGTAAAAGATTCGATAAATATATCAGAGTTCCCGCGGGAAAATCGTGGCACCATTCTTATGTACACGGATTGCTGGAACACACGCTTGAAATAATAAAAATTTGCGATTTGATGTGCGACATCCATCCGGATGTGAATAGAGACCTGCTCATTACCGGAGCGATTCTGCATGACTTCGGTAAAACGGAAGAATTATCATCCGACGGTTCCTTTGATTATACCAGCAAGGGCAGACTGCTCGGGCATATTGTAATCGCGGCAATGGAAATTGAAAAAGCGGCAAAAAAAATTGAATGGTTCCCCGATGATTTAAAAGACCAGCTGCTTCATCTCGTTCTAAGTCATCAAGGTAAATTGGAATTTGCCACTCCGGTTGAGCCTAAAACGGTTGAAGCGATTATTCTTTACCACGCCGATGAGTTAAGCGCGAAAACAAACGCGTATAAAAACGCCATTGCCGCGGATTCAACCGAAGGAAGCTGGACGAAATATCTGCCTCTCGCCGGAACTCAATTATATAAAGAAAAAATTAAAAGCGAAGAACATAAAGACAACCACTCACTATTTGATAAATAAACGGAGCAATCATGAAAAGAATATTTTTCTTTCTAATAATTTCAACCGCTGTTTTATTACAAGCACAAACCGCCGATGAGTTAATAGCCAAAGGAGATTCTCTTACAGAAGCGTTCAATGATAAAGGCGCTTTGGAGGTTTACCTTCAGGCGGAAAAACTTGACGCGGATAATTGGGAACTGCAATGGCGGCTCAGCCGGTCTTATTCCAATATTGCGGCGCATATACCCAAAGAATCTTCCGAGCAGGAAGACGAACAGTATTCTACTTATGAAACAGCTATGGTTCATGCCGAAAAAGCGGTTAAACTCGCGCCTGACAAAACGGTTCCATATCTGCGCAGGGCAATAGTTAACGGAAGAATTGCGCTTTTTAAAGGCGTTTTTTCGGTTTCGGATATTGTTGCCGCCGTGCGCGACGACTGCCTGAAAGCTCTCAAACTTAATAACGGTTCCGATTACGATATGGCGCTTACTCACTATATTTTAGCGAGAACACACGCAAAAATAAGTCGGAAATGGAAACCCGCTCTTTCAATTCTCGGAATGGGATGGGCGGAACTCGATACAGCGCTTGTCCATTACAAAAAAGCCGTCTCTTTATACGATAATTATATAATGTTTTACTTCGATTATGCAAAGGCATTAATACGAGACGACAAAGAGGATGAAGCCAGAGCGATATTGACAAAGCTTCCTTCCTTAAAGATTAAAGAACAGGACGATCCGAACCGCTTGAAAGAAGCCAAAGAAATATTAGAGGATTTATAATATTGAATTGAAACTTTATGAAGAATTGACGGATAAGCTGTTATCCGCCGAAAATATAATGTTTTTTACCGGAGCTGGAATTTCCGCCGAGAGCGGAATTTCCACTTTCCGGGGTAAAGACGGTTTATGGAATAAACTTAAACCCGAAGAACTCGCGAATTTCGACGCTTTTTTGAAGAATCCCGATATGGTTTGGGAATGGTATCAATACAGAAAAAAAGTGATTCATAAATCCAAACCTAATCCCGGTCATAAAGCAATCGCTCGGATGCAGGAGTACTTCAATGAAGTTAACGTTGTTACTCAAAACATCGACAATCTGCACCAGAGAGCCGGAAGCAAAAGCGTTTACGAACTTCACGGTTCCATAGAAAGAAATTTCTGCGTTGACTGCAAAACATATTTCAACCATCAGAATTTCGGCTTCGACGATAGAGCGCCGAAGTGCAAATTCTGCGGCGGGCTTATTCGTCCGGATGTTGTTTGGTTCGGAGAAACTCTCCCGCACGATATTTTTTCCGCCGCCGAAAACGCAGCGTCTAAATGCGATGTCTGTTTTGTTGTCGGAACCAGCGCGGTAGTTTATCCCGCCGCGTATATTCCCATTACGGCAAAAAATTCAGGCGCGTTTCTGGTAGAAGTTAATATTGAAAAAACGGAAATTTCCTCTTCGGTAAATATGAATCTTTTCGGTAAAGCGGGAGAGGTTCTTCCCAAAATTATTAAATTACTGAAAAAGCGGAAATAACTTTAAAGATAAAGTTCATCCGAAGCGTATGTCGATTCGGTTTCGTAAACCCAAACTTTTATTTTCTTCACATTTTGCGGCGGGGACGCGTTTTTGATTCTTTCAAGGAAATAACCGCATATATTTTCCGCCGTAGATTGAAAATTAACAACAACATGTTTGCTGTTCATTTTCCGCAAAACCTCGAGCAGATCTTTATCCTCAATATAAACCATGAACGAATGGTCCAGCTCTTCTATTATCGGGGCAATCAGTTCTTTTACGTCGTAATAGTCGATAACCATTCCGTTTTCGTCTGTGTCTCCTTCTAATTCCACTGTAATTTTATACGAATGTCCGTGCAGATTTTTGCATTTGCCTTTATGAAAGGGAAGCCTGTGCCCCATTTCCCATCTGAAATCCTTAGCTATTTTCATCATACACCTCTTTTTTGCGGTTCCCAAATATATTTATGCGCCTGCAGTTGATAGCGCACATTCAATCTATCCTCAATTATCCATTCGGCTAATTCCCTATTGGAAAGCGCCCCGAAGACATTTGAAAATAAAATATTAAATTTCCCGTTCAAGTTATACTTACCGATAACATTTTTGCTCCAGTCATAGTCCTCGCGCGAACCGATAACAAATTTCACCTCATCGGTACTTTTTAAATATGAAAAATTTTCATACATATTTTTCTTCGACATTTTACTCGAAGGCGTTTTCATATCCATCACAATATGAACTTTTTCGTCCACATCCGCGAGGCTCATATGACCTCCGGTTTCGAGCAGAACTTTAAATCCCTCGCCGCAGAGACGCTTAATCAGTTGAATTGATTTTTTCTGATAAAGCGGTTCCCCTCCGGTTACTTCGACCAAATTACAGTCGAATTTTCTTACTTCGGCGATAATTTCATCTGCGCTCATATCTTTTCCTTCGTAAAAGGCATATTCGGTATCGCAGTAGCCGCACCGCAGATTACAGTATGTTAATCTTACAAAAACACACGGCAGCCCGGCGTAAGCGCTTTCGCCTTGGAGCGAATAATATATTTCGTTGACTTTGAGCATCTATTATTATTAATTGAATCTGCAAAATTAAACATAAATGATAATTATAGGAAGATTTTTTATTTATTAATTTTACCCAAACAAAATCGGCTCGCGGCGTTTAGAATTTATCATCGCGTTTAATGATATGACGAAGAGCAAAATATTATTTTATCTATTGAATATTACAATTATTGTGCTTAACATTAGCGTCAAATAATTATCCTTTGAAGAAGAAACTAATCATAGCGACAAGTTTGTTAATTTTGTTCGCAGCGGCTAAATGTTCTGTGAACGGGGACAGTATGTCCTATTTAAATGAAAAAGCAGAAGAGATTTTCGGCGACGATTATTCGATGCAATTCAATAGCGATTCGACATATGTTCTGGTTAAAAATTTGCTTCCCGCGAATTCGCCGTTTTACAGAAATCTTCATTACATAGTTTATGAAATAAAAACACGGAAAGAGATAATTAACGAAACTTTAATAAATGCCGATGTAAAATGGGCAAAGTTATATAAATTATATATCGCGAAATTTCCAGGTATCGTTTCCGAGAGAGATGAAAACAAAATCCACTCATACTTATACGACGTAAAGAACAAGACAAAGAAAAATTTATAAATCAAAGGACAAATCACAAACAGAAAGGAAAGCACAATGAAAAAGAACAGACTGCTGGCAGCATTAGCCTCTTTGACTGCCGGGTTGCTTATGTTTACTTTCTCTTTTAATCAATTCGATTTAAGCAGAAAGTATCACAACCCGAAAGAAATAAAAGTTGGAATTAAAAAAATCGCTCATCAAAAGAATAGAGCCGAGATTACGGGAAACATACTCGAAGCGCGGGAAAAAGAAGAAAGTTTGGATAAAAAAGACAGTCCGGAAAAGTTCGCGCAGTGGCAGCACGATATTAGAACGAGAAACGGGGAAATAAATCCTTCCTATCCTCCGAATTATAAAATCCGGGAATATTTGAAAGCGCGAAATGTTTCATCGATAAAAGAGTTGAAAAGAAATTCAACCAAAGCGGCTTATACTTGGGTAGAGCGCGGACCGGGTAACATAAGCGGAAGAACGAGAGGATTGATAATTCATCCGGACGATCCGACGGGAGATACGTGGATTGTCGGTTCGGTTGGCGGCGGCGTATGGAAAACTACCGACGCCGGGACCACTTGGAGAACGCTGACATCGCAAATACCGAATCTTGCCACAAGTACTATCGCGATGGCGGGATCCGATCATAGCGTTATTTATGCAGGCACCGGAGAAGGATTTTACAATGTTGACCAAATTGACGGAACGGGCATTTGGAAAACTACCGACGGCGGAGCAACTTGGAATCAATTACAGTCAACTACCGATCCGTCTCTTTTCAAAAATATTATGAGAATTGTTGTCGATCCCACAAATCCCGATGTTGTTCTCGCGGCAAGCGGATTGGGCTTTAACGGCGGAGCGACTTCATCTAAAATTTATAAATCCACCGACGGCGGGAATTCCTGGACGGAAGTTTATAATTCCTCCACTAGCAACGTTCAGCAAATAGTTGCCGATCCTTTAAATTTCAATCATCTTTACGCTACAATTAATGGAGTTGGGGTTATCTCGTCTAAAAACGCAGGCGATACATGGAATAATTCTTCTTCGGGTATCGGTTCCGTCGGAAGAATGGAAATGTCAATTTCGCCCGCCGACCCCAATAGACTTTTCATTTCCGCCCAGGGCGGTCCCTCGGGATCAATTTTTTATTATTCAACAGACGCCGGCAGTTCATGGACCGGAGTCGATCTCGGGAAAGATTTCCTCGGCGGTCAAGGCTGGTACGATAACGCATGCGGAGCGCATCCTTATGATCCGAATATTTGTTACGTTGGCGGAGTTAATATTTGGAAAGTAACAATTAATAGTAACGGCGCTGCGAGCATTTCCATAGTCACGGACGGTTACGGTCAATTCGGCGGAACCGGAAAGGGCGTTCATGTTGACCAGCATAATTTTGCGTTTGTTAAAACCGATACGGCAAATAAAAAATTCAGAATGCTTGTGGGCAACGACGGGGGCGTGGCTTATACCGACAACGAAGGCGCGACTTTCAAAGCTCCGAAAAACGGTTACAACACCACTCAATTTTACGGCGCGGATAAAAGAAACGGCGCGGACGAATATGTAGGCGGAATGCAGGACAACAGCTCGTGGTTTACTCCCGCAGGCGTATCAGCCGACTCCTTAACCCAGTGGAAAGCAGCCTGGGGCGGAGACGGATATGAAGCCTCCTGGCATTATACCGACCCGAATAAAATTATTGTATCCTCGCAGTACAACAGGTTGGGGAGATCGCTTGACGGCGGAAAAACATTCCAAAATATTGTTTCAAGCGTTACAGACGTTGGCGGAAGCAAAGCGCCTTTCTTCACTAAAGTAGCAAAATCAAAGCAAGACCCGGATTTAATCTTTATTATGGGTTCTTCCGGCGCGTGGCGTTCGGCTGATTTTGGTGAAAATTGGAGAAACATCAAACTCGCCGGGGGCGACTTCGGAGGTACGAGCACTTTTTCTCAAATTAAAATTTCACTTGCCGATCCGCAGGTTGTTTGGGTAGGCTCTAACGTTAACCCTACCGGCGGAATGTTTGTTTCCGTTAACGGCGGATATAACTTCACAAAGACAAACGGATATCAGACAATTGATATGGGAAGAATAACCGGGCTTGATACTCATCCGGTCGATCCCAATACCGCGTATGTTACTTTTTCCTTCGCCGACGCTCCTAAAATTTTACGCACAACTAATTTAGGTCAAACTTGGGAGGATATTTCCGGATTCGGAACCAACGCAGAAAGTTCTACAGGTTTCCCAGACGTAGCTACATTTTCCGTATTGGTTATGCCCTTCGACTCGAACATGATATGGTCCGGAACGGAAATCGGCATATTCGAAACAGTTAACGGAGGAGCGGAATGGCATTTCCTCGACAGCAATTTACCCGCGGTGGCGGTATATGAACTTTCGATTGTGAACGATCAGGTAATAGCCGCGACTCACGGAAGAGGCGTTTGGACGGCGACTCTCGCCGAATTGAACGGTTACGAACCGCCGGATGTGAGACTCGCGCCTATTTTACGGGGAGTGACCTCATCGACTTCCGGATTGGAAGTAAGTCTGGATTTGCGCGAAATTTACGACTCGACGCATGTGCTGGCAAACGGGAATACTATTTTAACAATATTCAACAGCGCTCCCGCCGATACTACCGTTTCGATTAATTTTTCACCTGATAGCAGCGGAACCGTTGAATTTTCGGCAATATCTTTTGATAACGGAAGAGAGTTGTTTACAGAGTCGTTCTTCATAGAATTATTCACGTTAAACAATCCGCAGCCTTCGTTCGCAACGGAATTCACAAAAGAAGACGAACAGTATTTCATCGGCGAGGATTTTGTTATTAAACGCTTTTTCGGATTTAAAAACCCAGCTATTCACTCGAAACACGATTACGATAACGAAAAAACAATAACTTATACATTTACCATTCCGATAACCGTATCCGATACGAGCGCCTTTATTGAATACGACGATATTGCGATAATTGAACCGGGCGAACCCGGATCAAAATTCGGAAGTTCAAATTTCTACGATTATGTCGTTGTTGAAGGAAGTAAAGACGGATTCACATGGACTCCGTTAGCCGACGGATACGACTCACGCTGGGATCCGGATTGGCTGAATATTTATAACAACGGCGGAAAAATTGCGGACGCCTTTAAACATCACACCATAAATATACTTAGTACATTTAACGCGGGCGACGTTATTCTTATTCGCTTCCGCTTATATGCGGATCAATTGGAAAACGGCTGGGGATGGGCAATTGATAATCTACAAATCCAGGAAAGGCTTACCTCGGTTAACGAAAGCGAAGTCCTTCCGGCGGATTTCAAATTGGAACAGAATTACCCGAATCCGTTTAACCCAAGCACTATAATTAACTTCTCGGTGCCCGAAGCGTCAACTGTATCTCTCAAAATTTACGACGTTCTCGGAAGAGAAGCCGCGACTCTTGTAAATAAAGAAATGAACGCGGGCAGATATCACTTTACATGGAACGCTTCGCAGTTTGCGAGCGGCGTTTATTATTACACATTAAAAGCCGGCAATAAAACCGCAACGAAAAAATTAATGCTGCTGAAATAATTCGGCAATTTAACTTTTTGATTAAAGGCTGCTCACAAAGGGCAGCCTTTATTGAAAGAAGTGGTAATAATATACAAGAAGCCTTTGTGAAACTTCCTTTTGTCATATTGAGATTCTTCTCCCGACTTCGTCGTCGGGATCAGTTATGCAAAGGTTCCTATAACTTTAAATCTTAGTAAATGACTTTTAATGGAATATGAAAACAATCATTTCTCCGGGCGATTTCACTGACGTTTACTATAAATTTCGCAGTTCCGGATTGAATAAAATATTGAGCCGTTTTGCGTTCTCAAAAAAAGGGAGAACGAAAAAAGCCTGGAACGGCGGCAATTCAGGCGTCGATAACTGGTGGTCTATTCCCGCGGTTCGGCAAAGATGGAATTTTTTGATTACCGGAAATCCCAACACGGATTACTCCGACTATCTGATAAATAAATATTTCAGCGACAGAAAAGATTTAATAATGCTTTCGCCCGGCTGCGGAACCGGCGGAAAGGAGTTGAAATTTGCGCGGATGGATAATTTCAGCGGAATTGAAGCATTCGATTTAGCGCCCGGCAGAATAGACCTGGCGCGGAAAAACGCCGAGTCTTTAAGCTTGAAAAATATTGAGTATAAAGTTTCCGACGCTCTCAAATTTGAATTCAAAAAAGAATATTATGATATAATAATTTTCGATTCTTTTCTGCATCACGTTAATAAATTGGATGAAATACTCGACAAAGTTCGCTTAAGTATTAAACCCGGCGGAATTTTTGTAATTAATGAATATGTCGGACCGAATAGATTCCAATGGAGCAAAGAGCAGTTGAAATTATCTAACGACGTCTTAAGAAGCCTGCCCAGGGCTTTCAGAATACGCCGACAGTCTAATGCCGTTAAATCGAATATTTACAGACCGGGATTGATAAGAATGATATTATCCGATCCTTCCGAAGCGGTTGATTCGGAAAATATACTGAGCAAAATTCACAAACGCTTCAATACGCTGGAAGAAAAACCGTACGGCGGCAATATTCTTCAATTGGTTTTAAAAGATATCGCTCATAATTTTACGGAAGGCGAGGCGGAAAGCGAAGAATTGCTGAAAGCTCTTTTCGGGGAAGAAGATAAATTTTTGGAAAGCGGAAATAATTCCGATTTTGTTTTCGGAGTTTACTCAAAATAATCGGTTTTAACTGTAACCGGCAATTGGAAATCTCCGGTTACAGCAAAACTTTAATTTTTAGACCGACGCTCCCACAATCATCTCAATCTTTTCAGCAGATGATCAAGCAGCTCGTCTTTTTTAATTCTTATCTGCTTCATCGAATCGCGCTCGCGGACGGTAACGGTGTCGTCTTCAAGCGTCTGCGAGTCCACAGTTACGCAGAACGGCGTTCCCGCTTCGTCCTGACGGCGATAGCGTCTGCCTACGGCGCCTTTGCTGTCGTAAAAGACCCGCAGATAAGGTCTAAGTTCTTTTTCAATTTCACGCGCTTTTTCGGGCATCCCGTCTTTATTAACCAGCGGAAAGATTGCCGTTTTAATCGGCGCCAATCTCGGATTGAAACGGAGCACAACGCGGGTTTCGCCTTTCACTTCTTCTTCGTGGTACGCGTCAACGAGAAACGCCATAAATCCGCGGCTCGCTCCCGCCGAAGTCTCAATAATAAAAGGAATAAATTTCTCTTTCAATTGATCGTCGTAATATTTCTGCGATTTACCGGAATATTCTTCGTGGCGGCTTAAATCGAAATCGGTTCTATTGTGAATGCCTTCTATCTCTCCCCAGCCGAACGGAAATTCATATTCAATATCAGTCGCTTCTTTTGCGTAATGAGCCAGCTTATCGGAAGGATGATCGCGATACCGTAGTTTGTCGGGGTTCATTCCCAAATCTTTGTACCATTGCAGTCTCTTTTCCTTCCAACTGTCGTAGTGTTTTTTGTCTTCCGCCGGATTAACAAAATACTGCATTTCCATCTGCTCGAATTCGCGTGTTCTGAAAAGAAAATTTTTAGTGTTAATTTCATTCCGGAACGCCTTGCCTATTTGAGCGATTCCGAACGGCAGTTTCTGACGGCTCGCGCCCTGAACATTCAAAAAATTAACGAATATTCCCTGCGCTGTTTCCGGTCTTAAATATACCGCGTTGTCGGAACTTTCCACCGGTCCGACGAATGTTTTGAACATAAGGTTAAAACTTCTCGGTTCGGTAAACTCTCCTTTTGTGCCGCAATTCGGGCAGTTCGCTTCGCTTAAAATATCCGTCGATAATTCTTTGCTTTCAAGAACCGCTTCAAAAAGTTCGTCTTTATCCTCGTGAATTTCTTTTAATGCGTCAAGCGCCGAAAGCTGAACGTCATTCGAGCCGATTTTTTCCGAGAAAGCTTCGAATATTTTTCTTTTCTTTTTTTCCGACAGCGCGTCGCCGAGAGTATCCAAACGGAAACGGGCTTTACACTGCTTACAGTCAATCATCGGATCGGTAAAATTCTCCACATGTCCGCTGGCTTCCCAAACGCGCGGGTGCATTAAAATTGAAGCGTCTAACCCTTCCACGTCTTCGCGGTAAGTCATCGCTTTCCACCATTCTTCCTTAATATTCTTCAACAGTTCAACGCCGAGCGGACCGTAATCCCAGCAGCCATTTAAACCGCCGTAAATTTCGCTCGATTGAAATACAAACCCTCTGCGTTTTGCAAGGGAAACTATTTTCTCAATTGTTTGGTTTCTACTATTCTGTGCTATGACTATCCTCGCTAAATTTTGTTAAAATTAAGTGCAAATATAATGAATAATGTATTTCCAATTAATTTTCGGAAGGAATTTTGTAATAGGTCGATGAATTGGGAAAATGTTGGGCTAAAGCCCGGAAGATGTCTGCCATCTAAACAGGGCTGTCCAAAAAGTAATCTGTCATTTCGAACTCCGACGGAGTCGGGGTGAGAA
>CAYNUJ010000006.1:13323-35339 GCA_964400095.1 uncultured Melioribacteraceae bacterium | reverse complement strand
AAAAACGGAATTGGCGTGCTGAACTCGCCCGGAACTATCGACGCCGATTATCGAGGCGAAGTTAAAGTAATTCTTTTCAATTTCGGGGAAGAGGATTTTGTTGTGAAACGGGGAGATAGAATAGCGCAGCTTGTTTTGGCGGGAGTTATTCAAGCGGATTTAATTGAAACTGAAAATTTAAGCAAAACAGACCGAGGCGAAGGCGGGTTCGGACATACGGGAAAAAAATAAATAATGACTGATTTTATACATTTACATAACCATTCGCATTACAGTTTGCAGGACGGTGCCGCCAGGGTGCCGGACTTAATAAACGCCGCGCAGAAATATGAAATGTCCGCTCTTGCGTTAACCGATCATGGCGTAATGTACGGCGCGGCGGAATTTTACAAAAAGGCTAAAATTGCCGGCGTCAAACCTATTATCGGCGTTGAAGCGTACATTACAATGGATAAATCGCGATTCGAAAAAGGAGACGGAAGCGGCGGAAGAAGCCGAAAGAAACATTATAATCATCTCGTGCTGCTGGCAAAGAATTTAACCGGATACAAAAATTTGATGAAGCTTTCAACTATCGGCTACACGGAAGGGTTCTATTATAAACCGAGAATTGACATGGAAGTTCTCTCGAAATATTCCGAAGGATTAATTTGCACTTCCGCGTGTCTTGCCGGTCCGGTTGCCGTGCATCTGCTTAACGGAAATTACGACAAAGCGAAAGAGAACGCTCTAAAATATAAAGAATTATTCGGGGAGGATTTTTATCTCGAAATTCAAGATCACGGAATGGAAAACGATCGTCCGATAATGGAATTGACGCCTAAATTATCGAAGGAATTAAATATTCCTATCGTCGGAACAAACGACATTCATTATGTCGATCACGAACACTCCATCGCGCACAACATTCTTCTTCTTCTCGGCGATAAGTCCGGCACGGCGGATTACCGGGATCTAAGGTACAAAACCGATCAGGTATATTTCAAATCCGCCGATGAGATGTATCAGGTATTTAAAGATATTCCGGAGGCAATTGAAAACACAGTAGCTATTTCCGAAAAGGTGAATTTAGACCTCGGCAGCCGTGAGTTCCATTATCCTCAATTTCCCATACCGGAAGAATCCGGAGCGAAGAATTTGGATGAATATTTTCACATTCTTGCCGAGGAGGGTCTGCATAAGAAATTTAAAAAGATCAATAGGGAAATTGAAGACCGCTTCAACTATGAATTGGACGTAATAAAATCGATGGGATACTCGGGATATTTTCTTATTGTTCAGGATTTTATCAACGCGGCAAAGGAGAAAGGAATTCCGGTTGGTCCGGGAAGAGGGAGCGCCGCGGGAAGTCTGGTTGCTTTTACTTTGGGAATTACAAATGTTAATCCCCTGGAATATGATCTTCTGTTTGAACGGTTTTTGAATCCCGAACGTAAATCTATGCCCGATATCGACGTCGATTTTGCAGACGACCAGCGCGGGGAAGTGATAGATTACGTTAAAGAGAAATACGGCGAAGCTTCCGTTTCGCAGATTATCACTTTTAACCGCCTCTCATCCAAAGCGGTTCTTCGGGATGTGGCGCGCGTTCTCAACATTCCTATCGCAACGGTAAACAGCATTACAAAATGGATACCGTCTAAATTCGGCAAGGTTTATACAATTGAACAAGCGCTGGATGAAGTTCCCGAATTAAAGTGGGTTAAAAAATCGGACGACGTTCAAATTCAGGAATTAATTAAATACGCGAAAATACTCGAGGGGATGAACCGGAACGCTTCCAAACATGCCGCAGGCGTTGTAATTACTCCGGGAGAAGTAAGCGATTATGTGCCTATTGCGAGAGCGAGTAACAGCGACGATTATGTTACTCAGTACAATATGAAAGAATTGGACGACGCGGGAATTCTTAAAATGGATTTCCTCGGTCTGCGGACGCTTACTATTATCAGAGATACGTTGGAGTTGATTAAGCAGACCCGCGGGTTAAAAATTGATATGGACGAAATCCCGCTCGATGATAAAAAAACATACGAATTGTTTGCGCTCGGAAAAACAACCGCAGTGTTTCAGTTTGAATCCGCTCCAATGCGAGAATATTTGAAAAAGCTGAAACCAAACAGCATCAAAGACCTCGCGGCTATGAACGCTCTCTATCGCCCGGGTCCGATGGAAAATATTAATTCTTTCATAAACCGTAAATTTGGGCGGGAGGAAATTACTTATCTTCACCCTTCGCTTGAAAGTATTTTGAATGAAACTTACGGTATTATCGTTTACCAGGAACAGGTAATTCAAATTGCTAATAAGGTAGCCGGAATGACGCTTGCCGAAGCCGATATTTTAAGACGCGCTATGGGCAAAAAAGACGACAAAGCAATGGCGGAGCAATCAGTTAAATTTGTAGAGGGCGCCGTTAAAAAGAACATCGACAAAAAAATTGCCGAAGAAATTTATCATTTGATTAAAAAGTTCGCCAGTTACGGCTTTAATAAAAGTCATGCCGTCGCTTACTCAATCGTAGCTTATCAAACCGCTTATCTTAAAGCTCATTTCCTCGCGGAATTCTTAGCCGCCAACCTCACAAACGAATTTGGAAACACAGACAAGGTTACAGTTCTTTTAGACGACTGCCGGAAACTGAAAGTAAAAGTTCTGCTGCCGGATGTAAATAAACCGTCCACATTCTTTAGCGTTGAAAACGGTCAAATTATTTTCGGAATGTGCGCAATCAAAAATGTCGGCATTCCCGCTGTTGAAGGACTTAAGAAAGCGCGGGAAGAATTGGGAAGGAATTTTGAATCGATATATGATTTATGTTCCAATGCGGATACGCGAATTGTAAATAAAAGAGTTCTCGAAGGACTTGTTTTATCGGGCGCGTTCGATTCCATTAAAGGAACCCGGGCGCAGAACTTTGCGGCTATTGAAGAAGCTATTCAATTTGGGAATAAATCGCAGACGGCTCAAAAGAAGATGGCTAATTCTCTTTTCGGCGAAACCGCCGAAGATTTTACTATTCCGGAACCGCAGCTTCCGGATGTGCCTCCGTGGGACGATAAAACCAAGCTTGCTAAGGAAAGAGAGGCGCTCGGTTTCTATCTAAGCGACCATCCTTTAACCCGTTATGAATCGGAATATCGTTCATTTGCAACAGTTCATCTCGGCGAGCCGGAGACTTTCAAAGACGGCGAGATTGTTAGAGCCTGCGGAGTAATAACCTCCGTTAGAACGAAAATTGATAAATCCGGCAGACAGATGGCGTTTTTTAATTTGGACGATTTCACCGGCAGCTGCGAGTGTCTGATGTTTTCCAAAATTTACGCCGATTATTCTAAACATATTCTGGAAGAATCTACGGTTCTTGTAAAAGGGAGAGTTGAAAGCAGCGGCGATTCGATTAAACTCCATGCCGAAGAAGCAATTTCTCTCGACGAAGCCAAAAGCCGGCTCACTAAAAAATTATGCGTTGAATTTTATTCCGGGAAAAACAGCGAAGAAGATGTAAGGCAATTGCGCGAATTGCTTGAACAGTATCCGGGGAATACACCGGTGGTTATTGTCGTCAGAAATAACGGCAGCCGGAGGAATTTTTATACCGATTATAAGATAGATATGCAGCCGGAAATAATTTCTAAACTTAACGATAGAATTGGCGAGGAAAATATCGTTTATCTTACACATTAAAGTTTTTGTAAATATGTAATTTGAATAACCACCATAGATTTAATAAGTTTCACAATTGGATTTAGAAAATATAAAGGAAATAAATATGCAGAAAAAATGGGCTTTAATATTGGGAGCGTCTTCGGGATTCGGAGGAGCTACCGCGGTGGAACTGGCTAAAAACGGATACCATATACTCGGTATTCATCTCGACCGCCAAGTAACCATGCCTAACGTTGATAAAATTAAAAAGCAGATTGAAAAAACCGGACATAAAGCGATATTTTTTAACGCAAACGCCGCAGACGCGATTAAGCGCAATGATATACTCGATGAAATTAAAGAACGTTTTGCCACCAAAGAACATCCGCACGTTCATGTGCTTGTTCATTCTTTGGCTTTCGGCACGCTTAAACCTTATATATCCAAAGACCCGGCAGTGAGCATTTCCCAAACTCAAATGCAAATGACTCTCGATGTGATGGCTCACACTATTGTTTATTGGACGCAGGGATTAATACAGCGGGATTTATTTGCTAAAAAGGGAAGAATTTTCGGATTAACCTCCGCCGGTTCGCAGACTGTAATTCCTAATTACGGCGCGGTCTCAGCGGCAAAAGCTTCTTTGGAATCGCATATCCGTCAGCTTTCGGTGGAACTCGGAGTTATGGGAATTACGGCTAATGCGATAATGGCGGGAGTAACCGATACTCCGGCTCTACGCAAAATTCCCGGAAACGACGCAATGCTTAAATCTGCCGAGCTGAAAAATCCCGGAGGAAGATTAACTACTCCGGAAGATGTCGCTAAGGTGATTACTATGCTCTGCGGAGAAGCGGCTGACTGGATTTCAGGAAATATTATTGCTGTTGACGGCGGCGAGTATATAGTTAATTATACCGGCGACAGAGTTTGTAAACCGATTAAATAAAAATAAAATATATTTTAGGAGATAATTAAATGAAACCAATTGAAATAACGGATGCTAATTTTGAAGATGAAGTGGCGAATTCGGATATTCCGGTAGTTGTCGATTTTTGGGCTGCATGGTGCGGTCCGTGTCGTATGATTGCCCCGATTATGGAAGAACTTGCCGAAGAATACGACGGTAAAGTTAAAATAGGGAAATTGGATGTTGACGCCAATCAGGAAACGGCTATTAAATTCGGCGTTCGCAGCATTCCAACGGTTCTTTTCTTTAAAGGCGGAGAGGTTAAAGATACGGTTATCGGAGCGGGTCCAAAAGCTATGTTCGCCGATAAAGTGAGTACTCTTGTAAACGTTTAGTAATTCAACAGGGAACCGCTTCAAAAGAAATTTCCGTTTTTATTCCCTTTTGAAGCGTTCCTTTTTAATTAAAAATTTCAAAATCATTGTTGGTAAAACAAATGAAAAAAATTTTAATCACCGATAAGTTGAATCCGTTATGCGAAGAACTATTCGAAAAAAACGGTCATCAAGTAGATTACCTTCCCGGAACGTCCCACGAAAAATTATTAGAAATAATTAAAGACTACCATGCGCTTCTTGTGCGCAGCGCCACCAAAGTTACGGCGGATGTAATAGAAGCCGGAGATAATTTGGAAATTATCGGACGCGCCGGAACGGGGGTGGACAACATCGATCTTCATACGGCAACAAAGCGCGGTATTATTGTAATGAACACTCCGGGAGGCAATACGCGATCCGCGGCAGAACATACTATCGCGATGATGCTTTCGATGTGCCGTCATATTCCGTTGGCTAATGCTTCTCTCCGCGCCGGTAAATGGGAAAGAAAATTATTTTCAGGCGCCGAAGTGGAAGGTAAAACTTTTGGAATTATCGGATTGGGGAAAATAGGCAGGGAAGTTGCCGAGATGGCTAAGGGATTGGGTATGAAGATAGTTGGCTACGATCCGGTGCTTTCTCCGGAACTTGCATCGGAATTGGACATTAAACTAATGACGCTGGATGAAATTTATTCGGCGGCGGATATTATAAGCGTACATGTTCCTCTTACGGACGCTACGCGTGGGTTAATATCTTCGGGTGAAATAGCGAAATGCAAAGACGGAATTAAATTTATCAATTGCGCAAGAGGCGGAATTATTAATGAAATGGATCTGCTCGACGGACTTAACTCCGGTAAAGTTTCCGGCGCTGCGATTGATGTTTTCACGGAAGAACCGCCGGAAAATATCGAATTGCTGAATCATCCTCAAGTTGTCGCCACACCTCATCTCGGCGCTTCAACTGAAGAAGCCCAGGAAAAAGTTGCTATTCAATTAGCGGAACAAATGATTGAGTTTTTTAACGGCGGAGAATTGCGCGGTCCGGTTAACGCCGTTGCCGTGAAATATTTGAACGATAAAGATGTTCAGCCGTTGATTACGTTGTGCAGGCAAATTGGAAGTATGCAGAACCAGCTCCTCAGTTCAAACGTTAAACAGTTGAAAATAATTTTCAATAACGACACATACGATAAGTATAAAGAACTTATGCTTTCAGCGTATCTTGTCGGACTGCTTTCGGAAATATCTTCAGAACCGATTAATTATCTTAACGCAAAAATTACCGCTGAGGAGAGAGGAATTGATTTGTCGATTAATCATATCAAGTCAATTTCAAAATTGAATAACTATTTTCAGTTCGAAGCCGAAACAAAAGAAGAGACACTTTCTATCGGCGGTTCTATATTTAATCAGTCCGATCCGCGCATTGTAAATATTGACGGATTCAATTTTGAGCTGCATCCTTTCGGAAATTTACTCATTTATAAAAACATCGACAAACCCGGCGTTCTCGCCGCCGTAAGCGGTATGCTGGCTGAAAGCTCAATAAACATAGCGGGTTTGAGCCTCGGAAGAACCGGCTTAGGAGGCGACGCTACTACAATAATCGCTATCGACAATCCCGTTCCCGTCGAAGTTATTGAAAGAATGAAAAAGCTCGAAGACATAAAAGATGTTTATGGTATAAAGCTGTAGAAAAATATTTATTAATGGTACTCAATTATTACCTTGACAATAATACCGAAGTATGTTATTTTTGCCTCAAAATTGAGTTTTATTAAGAAAAACATTGCTGTGGGGAGGTGAAAATAAAAGATAAAAATGCTACTTGACTAAATACAAAGTTTGTATTATTTTGAACTTTGCTTAGTAAAATTTATAGTTTTTTTTGTTCTTTATAATTACTAGCATACTAACAGACAAAAAAGTTTTTCAACTTTTAATTAACTATCCACTCATTAACAAGGAGAAAGTAATGATTAAAAAACTTTCTATTTTCTTATTCGTATTGGCGTTTAGCACAACGCTATTCGCTCAGAATCAAGCTATAATAAGAGCAGACGGTAAAATATTCAAACCGATGCAGGCTCCAGGAGTTTCTTCGAGCGAAATTCAACCAATCTATCAGAAGAACAACCCTAACTCGGTTGTTGTAAAACACAACTCGTTTAATACTATTGATGGTACATTAGATACTCTTAGTCATGGAGTACCTCCTGGAACGGTCAACTTTGGTTTCTTCGGACAGGATAGAATGGCGCAATGGTTTGAAGCTCCGGCGGATATGACAATTAAAGGCGCGGCTTTCAATACTCTTGCTGTTGACGTTGAAGGAACAAGCGCATCATTAAAATTAGTCAAATTAGTTTGGACTAAAGACCAAATTCTAAGCGCGGGCGTTCAACGCTGGGGATATTATCCTGCAGCCGGAAACGGTTATAACGACGCTACAGCTTTTATGGATGACGCAGACGCCGACGGCGGCGATTGGGTTGATATTCAAGGCGACGGTCTCGGAAGTCCTTTCGGCGCAGACCTTTGGTCTGACGGCGGCGACGGATTCCCCGTTACTCCCGTTGCTGACGGAGCTTACGCTTGGGTTGATATGAATATTTTAACAGAACCCGACGTATTGAAAGGCGATATAGTTGCTGTTGTTATGAAACACGAAGGCGCTACTATGGATGCCGATCGTATCGGATTTAACGCAGATAATTCTCTTGGAATTCCAGGATTCAAATTTTACGCAAACGGTCGTTTAGACACAGGCGTAGATTACGGCTGGTGGTCGAGAAAATATACTTGGGATTTTGTTCTTGCCGTTGAGTTAACGGGCGACATTGCTCCTAAAATTGAAGACGTAACTGATTTGCCGACAACTTTGAGCACAGACCCACGTATGGTATCCGCTACAATTACAGATATCAATCCCGCAGATCCTAATAATGCAGGCGTAGCGAGCGCTTCGCTTTGGTACACTACCGACTCTACTTTCATTGAGATTGCAATGACGGCTAACGGCGATGTTTACAGCGCCGACATACCGGGTCAGGCTCCCGGAACTCATGTAGAGTATTACGTGACTGCGGATGACGTTGCCGGTAATCCCAGCGAATCGCGTCACTTCGGTTATAACATTTTTGCTCCCTCATCTTCTAATTTGTTAGTGTTCAACGGTTATACCAAACCTACCGGTTATCCTCAATCATACTATTTCGGTCATGACGATTTCACCGGTTATTCCGTTGTCGATTGGCCTCACGACGTATGGTCATACGGTCCGTTAACGGCAGCATTAGTGGACAATTATTCAAATATTTTTGAAATCGCAACAAAAGGTCCTAACGACATTAATAACGACTATATTTCTACATGGCTTGGAGCAGATGGAGCTCGCAATTATCTGTTAGCGGGCGACGAATGGTTAGGGGCTCAGTCTAATTGGACTAATATGGCTCACGCAGCCGGCGAATTCCATTTCGACGTACTCGGCATTAATTTTGAATATAACGACGTTAATTATGCAGCCAGCGGCGATCAGCAGAAACCTTCGTTGGTTACTCCCATTGCCGGAACAACTTTAGGCGACTCTTTAGCTACGCTTTTTGCTGCAACGGGCGATTCAATGTATTATCATCCTGCATATGAAATCGGTGTATCCAACTGGCTGGACGGAGCGGATTTCGAATCTGACGTAGAAGTCTTTTTAACGGGCACTGGCGCGGACGGAAACACATATAATATCGGCGGCAGCAGAACATTAGGCGCCGGTAATAAAATTGCTTTCTTAGCATATGATCCGCTTTCATTGGACGCTCCGGCTGCTCAGTACTACTGGTATGGATTCAGTTCAACGGCTCCTCAGGTTCAGGCTTTAGCATGGTTCGACGCATTAACAAGCGTTAGAGAAATTAAAGGCGCTGCTGTTAAATCTTTTGAATTAACCCAAAATTATCCGAATCCGTTTAACCCGAGCACAGTCATCAGATTTTCTATCCCACAAAGATCTGATATCAGCTTGAAGGTATTCGACGTTCTCGGACGCGAAGTTGCTACTTTGATAAACGAAGTGAAAGACGCTGGTTCTTACGAAGCGAATTTCGACGCTAGCCAATTGGCTACCGGTATTTATGTTTATCAGCTCAAAGCGGGTAGCTTTGTAAGTTCCAAAAAAATGATGTTGATTAAATAATCAAATAAAATTAAAAGGCAGGCTGTTTAACCGCAGCTTGCCTTTTTTTGCCTCTTAGCATATAAGAAATTAAATAATAATCCATTGGGGTAATGATGAAACTAAAATTACTAAATTTTTCATTCGTTTTAATTATGGGTGTTGTTTTGTTAAGTTGTGTTGACGAGCCTTTTATCGCCCCTGTAAAAACGCCATACTCTATTATAAGAGTTGGTAATTTTTCAAATGTTGACAATATGAAATTGTCGATCGATAATAATATTAGCAAAACTTTAGGAGTAAACAGCTTAACGACGTATTTCAAGGTAACATCGGGGAACAGAAAATTTACACTCACAAATAGTAACGGGGATACGCTCTACTCCAGACTTATTTCAGTAATATCCTACGAGCAGGAAACGGTTATGTTCTCGGGGTATTATTCTAAAGCAGACTCAGTGAACAATATAAAGTTTAAATTATATAGGGATAGTAAGGTTTATCTGGCGGACAATACACCTCCGGCGGATACTGCGAATATAAGATTTTTAAATTTGCTTACTTTATCGCCCACCGATAGCGTGAGCGCGGATTTAACATTTTATTTATCACAAGAAGATACTAATAACGTTTTCGTCCATGTCGATAGCACAAAGTTGTTAAGCCAATTCGATATAGAAAGTCATGCTTTGGCTAAAGGTTCATATCAATTATCTGCCGTTTCTGTTAGCGACACAGTAACATATAGTACAACCTTACAAATTGCTTCAAAGAAAAACTATTACATTATTTCAAATGGCGGACCGGCGAATTTTAATTTTACTATAGATTCGCAAGATCCTTTACCACCACAAAGTAAATAGTTCTAATTAGTAGAGGATAAGACAATGATAAGAAGACAACATATTTTAATCCTATTTTTTATATTTCTTTTCCAAGCGGCAGTAAGCGCTCAGGTTGGTAAAATAACCGGTCGCGTTGTCGATAAAGCGACAAATGACCCACTGATTGGGGCAAACGTGATTATTGAGGGTACAAGTCTCGGCGCGGCAACAGATGTTGACGGTCGTTTCTTTATCTTAAATATTACTCCGGGAACGTATTCCGTAAAAGCCCGTTATATCGGTTATCGCGAACAAATTGTAAAAAAAGTTCGCGTTTCCGTGAATTTAACTTCGGAAGTTAATTTTGCTTTAGCTTCGGAGGAATACCAAACCGAAACAATTGTCGTTACTGCGACAAAACCGCTTGTTGATAAAAATATAACCAATTCAATAAGTTTAGTAAAATCGGAAGATATAGAAAATTTGCCCGTTCGCGGCGTTAACGCAATTGTCGCTCAGCAGGCAGGCGTTGTTAGCCAAGGCGGCAATCTTCACGTTCGAGGCAGCCGCGGCGACGAAACCGCCTATTACATCGACGGTGTTCTTGTTAATAACCCCGTTTTCGGCGGCGCTCAGTCCGGAGTTATTAATAATGCAATCGAAGAAATTCAAGTTCAAGCAGGCGGTTATTCAGCCGAGTTCGGCGGCGCTAACGGCGGTATTATCGCTACTCAAACCCGCACCGGACGGGAAAAATATGAAATAACTATGGAAGCCATTACCGATAATTTTAAGAAAGTCGGGGAAAAATATATGGGCGGTTATTCCTATGGTTACAGCGAACTCGTGCTGACCGTTGGAGGACCAATATTACCAGGTTATAAAAAATTGAAATTTTACATAGCCGGAAACAATCAGTTTAGAAGATCTCCGGCAAGGTTTTACGAGGGAATGAAGTATGAGAATTTAACCGATCCGTCTCTCGGTCAAAACGCTGATCAGATTTCTATTGATTATCCGGATGGATATTTATTGGGATACATGCAGAACCAATATCAAATTCTCGGTAACTTATTGTGGGATTTGAATCCGATTTCTTTACGTTTAAATGCCAACTTCAGAAGAACAGAGCAGCGTAACGGAGTAGGAAAGAGAAATATCGAATCTTTCAACAGCGCCGGGCTTCATCAGGATCACACAATATCTTCCAGTTTTAAACTGACTCACGTTTTAGGCAAAAATGCATTTTACGATGTAATATTTAATTACTTCGGTGATTTCTACGTTGATATGGACCCGTATTTTAAGCATAATATCACCGCATATGGAGACTCTATCTTAAACGCTCAAATCGGGAGACAGTTCAAGAGCGAAGGACAGCTTCCAGCAAATGATGCCGCGTTCGGCTGGACGTTTAATCCGAGCAATGTTCCAATACAGGGATATCGTAAGCAGCGGACAAATAGATTCGGCGGTAAAGTATCGTTACTCTATCAGTTAGGAGGCAATCACGAGTTGAAAGCCGGCGGCGAAGTTGATTATTACACAATCCGCAGGTACTCTATCGGCAGAGGTTCTACAATTAATATCACTGCAAACAATGAAGCTATAGCGGACGGAAACGTTTTGGATAAATATCTTTTCTTAGATAATTATGGTTACGACGTTTTCGGAAACAAATCCGACGCGCTTGGTATTGAAGCGAAACATCCGATTTTCGGCGGTGTTTTTGTTCAAGATAAAATGGAATTTTCCGATTTGGTACTGCAGATTGGTTTTAGATACGACTACATCAGTACAGACAGCAAGACATTCAGCGATCCGAATAATATAGCCTTCGATAAAAACGGTGAAATTGACCAATCAAAACTGGTTGACGTTAAACCCACACAGCAAGTCAGCCCAAGATTAGGTTTTTCTTTCCCCGTTACAGACAGAACGGTTTTCCACGCCCAATACGGAAAATTCATTCAGCAATCGAGGTTAAGAGACGTTTATTTGGGTTACAACGTATTAGCCGATTATATTAAAGGCGGTCTGGCTATTACAAATCCGGTTGGCTACGGACTGAGACCCGAAAGGACAACATCGTACGAAATAGGTTTCAGACAGCAAATAGGCGATAATTTCGCGTTTGATATGACCGGATTTTACAAAGACATAAAAGACCAAGTTCAAGAAAGATCCATTTTTGCCGAGCCGGGCGCCGCGCATGGACTATATTACGCATGGGTTAACGGCGACTTTAGTACGGTAAAAGGATTTGAATTGAAATTGGATTTAAGAAGAACAGCAAGAGTTGCAATGCAGGTATCCTATACATTTTCGGATGCGCAGGGAACCGGTTCGACCCCTTCTTCGGCGTTCCGCGCAATTTGGCAGTCGCCTACGGCGGATCCCTTCTTCCCGCAGCAAGTTGCTCCTCTTGACTTTAACCAAACCCACAGAGGTTTTATAAACATAGATTATCGTTTTACAGATAACGACGGTCCGGAAATTCTCGGAACAAAATTCCTTTCTAATTTTGGGATGAATTTCATCTTTGGATTCACAAGCGGATTCAACTATACAAGATGGGAAGGATTCGGCAATTCGCGTACTCCTACCGAGCCGTTAAACGCTTCTGTTACTCCCTGGACTTATCAAGTTGACTTGAAAATCGATAAATCTTTTTCGCTAGGCGGTCTTAGATTTAATGTTTATGCGTGGGTGCTTAATCTGCTCAACACAAAAAATATTGTGAGTGTATTTAATACCTCCGGAGATGCCACGGACGACGGATGGCTCGCCGATCCAGAAGGCGCTTCTAAATACGAAGGCTATAAATTAAGATTCGGAAAACAAGTTGCCGATACATATGCCCAGGTATATAGACAGATGATTTATAATGCCAATAATTTCGGTCCTCCAAGGCAAATTAATCTTGGTATTAAATTAATATATTAATGTAGGAGATTTTGAAAATGATTAACAGATTAAAAGTTCTATTAATTGTTTTATTCTTTGGTTTCAGTTTGTCTTTATTTGCTGGACCGCCTAAAGGATTGAACAATTCTAAAAAGGATAAATATCAAAATAGAATAATGAAAAACGATCTCTATAGATTTATCGCTGTGAATCAATGCAGAATGTGGATGTCGAACAACGGAGACGGTTCTTATAATCCGATTTCCGGCGGCTCCGGGTTCTATTGGCCCGGCGGACCGTTAGCAACAATATCGGCAATTTTCGAGGACGGTCTGATTTACGGAGGTAAAGTCAGCGGCGAGATTAGAGTTGGCGGAAGCGCTTATAGGCATGGCTGGCAGGCTGGTAAAATTAAAGCCGACGGTACAGCCACCGATCCGGAAGCCCCCGAATATAAAATATATAAAGTTCGGAGAGATTGGGAAACTTTCGATCCCACATTGGATTACGACGATAACGGAATTCCAGATTATGACGAATATAAAGATGACTTTTATGCTTGGCCAGCAGAAGACGGCGCTCCCTGGGTGGACGTTAACGGAAACGGCGTTTACGATCCCGATCCCGATAACCCAAGCGCCGGCGACCATCCAGAATGGGTTGGCGACGAAGTTCTATGGTATGTAGCGAACGATTTAGACGCTTCGAGAACTCTCTTCTTATACGGTACTCAGCCTATCGGTCTCGAATTCCAAGTTACCGCATTTGCTTTTAACAGAACCGGCGATTTGGGAGATATCGTATTCAAAAAATATCTCGTTATAAATAAAGGTACAAATACCGTTGACAGTATGTACATCGCTTATTGGTCGGATACCGATCTCGGAGACGCAAACGACGATTTCAGCGGCAGCGATACTACTCTCAGCCTCGGTTACACATATAACGGAGATAACGACGACGCGCAGTACTACGGAGTTAATCCTCCGGCGATTGGATATGACTTTTTCCAAGGTCCTATTGTTAAAGGCGAACCTTCCGACGCGGCTAAGTTTATGGGTAAATTTAGAAACGGGTATAAGAATCTTCCTATGACAGGTTATGCGTTTTACATTAACGGTAGCACTACTTACAGCGATCCTGATCAAGGAACAGCCGCGGGAGCTGAGCAGATGTACTTTTATCTTAGAAGCCGTTTGTGGAACGGAGATCCGTTTATCGATCCTCATACGGGAAACGCGGTTAAATTCTGCCTCGCGGGCGACCCCGTTGCGGGAACCGGATGGTACGAAGGAGCCGGATGGCCCGGCGGCGAGAAACCGGGCGATAGACGTCATCTAATGTCCTCCGGTCCGTTTGTTATGGAACCAGGCGATACTCAGGAAGTTGTTGTCGGTATTATTATCGGCAGAAGCACCAGCAATATTAAAAGCGTTAAAGAATTAAAAATTAAAGATCAAGCCGCGCAGTTTGCTTACGACGCGGATTTCAACATTCCTCCTTCGCCTCCGGCGCCTAATACTCACGCTTTTGAAGGCGACGGGTTCGTTAATTTGTGGTGGGAAGATAACGCGGAATCATACGATAACAGATTCTATAAGTTCGAAGGTTATCGTATTTTTCAATTCCGCAATAGCGCCCAAAGTCTTGATAACGGAGAAATGCTGGATATTTTCGATATAAAAAATAATATTTCCGTTATAGAGGATTTCGTTAAAGTTAACGGCGAAAGAATTATTGCTCCGGTTATTCTCGCGAACAATTCGGGAATTTTCAGAAGTTATAAATTAACAACCGACAGCTACACAAACGGACCGTTGGTAGATGCTAATCCTTATTACTTTGCGGTTACCTCTTACGCGGTAGCTAAATCTCCCGATATTACCCCTGCCTTTTTGGAAAGCCCTCCGAAGATAATGGAGGTTTTCCCCGGTAGAAGGGACGCGGATGATAATTTATCCGTTAGTTTAGGCGAAGATTTATTTGCTAAGCACGCGGCAGGTTTAGGAGATGCAAAGGTTATGTTCAGAGTAGTCGATCCGAGAAGTCTTCTTGACGCGGATTACGCTATGTCTTTCGATACTCTTGTTGTAGTGGACTCAACCGGAGAGACTTCGTTAGCCTACACAGTGGTCAAGACAGTCGGTTCTACAAAAGATACAATTATTACTAATTCGATGGATTTCAGTCCTGATGAAGAGAATAAAATTATCAACGACGGTTTAATGATTATTGTTGATAATTACGGCGTCGATAGTTTGGCGGCAGTGGCTCCGGTTTACAGAGTTAAGGATATTATTGAAGTCGTTAACACCCAAGGCGTAACTTTGGATCCCCCCGTTAATGTATATTATGATATCGATACCAACGCAACTGCAGCGGACGGCAGCTGGTACATCAAATCTGCAACCGGCTCCGGTTTTGTATGGCAGAAAACAGCTACCAAGCAAGGACTTAAGTTCGATTATTATGAAATTAGGTTTACAGGTACGTCGCAATTTTATACGGCGGCAAAATTATTTAGCGATAAACCGACTAAAAACAGCGACCTTGGAGTTGGAACTTTACCCTTTGAAATATGGGATATCGGTAGAAATATTGACGACCCAAGCGACGACCAGCGCTTAATTATAAAAGTTCTTGATAAAACAATTACCGAGGGCGAAGCTGTTCAGGATTCACAATGGACAAAACTTCCAAACGGAGATTGGGAACAATTGTACGCATACTACGATCCGGATCTTGATCCTGCGAATTTGGACGCTAAATCCGGCAAATCGCAAGACGCCGACCATAAATTCGGCAGATTTGTTTTCCACGGAGACCTTCCAGCCGCGGGTTCCGGCGTTGTTATTCGCATGCGCACTTATCAAGGATTAAGTAAGGATGATAATTTTGTCTTTAACGGCAAGAGTCAGAATTTCAGCGATCCTAATGTTGCAAAACAGAATTTGGATAAAATCACCGTTTTCCCGAATCCATATTTTGGCTCTAACGATCTTGAAACGAGTAAATATTTAAGGTTCGTTAGATTCACCGGTTTACCGAAGCACACGATAATAAGAATCTTTTCATTATCCGGCGTTTATATCGTTAAATTGGAGAAGGATGATACTTCCCAGTATCTCGATTGGAATCTGCTGAACAAAGATGCTCTTCCGATCGCCAGCGGCATGTACATCGCTCATATTGATATGCCGGGTATCGGTACAAAAATTCTTAAAATAGCAGTAATTCTTGAGCAACAATATATTGATAGGTTATAGTTTAGATTTAGCGGGGAGGAAGATGTTCTCCCTCCCGCTTTTCTAATTTTCAAAATATTAAGGAGTTTATGAAATGTTAAAAAATATTAAAATTTCTAGTATTGCTGCTTTAATCTTTCTGCTGGCTGCAACTATATTTGCCGGCGGAGGGAAGCGCAACGGAACCGCCGGCGCACAGGAATTGTTGATACCAACCAGTGCGCTCGGAATGGCAATGGGTTCCTCATATATAGCGGGTATCAGTGGTCCCGACGCTATTTTCTACAATCCCGCCGGCGTTGGAGTATCTGAAAAATCTGCTGAAGCTATGTTTTCATATATGAATTACATTGCGGATATTGGGTTTTCATTTGCCGCAGTTACTGTCAATTTCGAATCGTTCGGGACGATTGGTTTTAGTTTCCGTACTATAGATTTCGGCGATATTCCCGTCACGGATGAGCGGAACCCATATGGAACCGGCTCTACTTTTTCGCCTAATTATGTTACTCTCACCACTACTTATTCCAACTCTCTTACCGATAGAATTAGAGTAGGCGTGAATTTTAACGTGATTACGGAGAAAATAGTTTCTACAAGCGCCACCGGATTCGGAATTGACGCCGGCGTGCAGTATTCAAATGTAGCCGGTATTCAAGGATTGAATTTCGGATTAACAATGAAGAATCTCGGACCGCAGATGACTTTTGACGGTGCGGATCTTCTTCGTAAAGCAGAAGAAAACATTGATAAAAGTAAGAGAGGAAATCAATTTTATAAGATTAGCGCGGCTTCATTCGAACTTCCTTCGCAGTTGTTGCTCGGCGTTTCTTATAACAAGTCTTTCTCCGATCAATTCCAAGCTATTGTTTCCACCTCGTTTTCTAACAATAACTTTTCAAATGATGAATACAACCTCGCCGTTGAGCTTAATTACAACGGACTTTTGTTTTTACGCGGAGGTTATTCATTCGTTGACGAAGCAGCCGGAACTACAGAAGAACAAATTTTCGGAGCTACTTTCGGAGCGGGTGTAAAATTGAAAAGTACTATGGATGTAACTATTGATTACGGATATAGAGGCGTTACTTACTTCAATCCAAATCATATTGTTACCGTTAAATTCGGATTTTAGTTCTAATCCAGTTTTCAAAAAAGGCTGAGAAATCAGCCTTTTTTGATTTTGTTTTTGGGGATTGCTATGAAAAAAACTCTCTTACTCATTATCTTCTTATCAATTAGCGCTTTTCCGCAAGTTAAGTTTGATGCAGATTTTGATTATGCTATATTTCCAATAAATGAATCCAGCAGCTCTGTTGAGTTTTATTTCTCTTTCTATAAATCCGGTATGCGTGCGGTTAAATCGGACAGCGGCAAATCTATTGTCGGATTACTCGGCATACAATTGGAAAACACTTCCGCGGATTCGCTTATTACCCAAAAAGAGTATAATATCAAATATAACTTCAGCGACGGAGATCAGAATAATTTAGTGGGACAGCTGAGGTACACTCTTCCTCTCGGCGATTACAAATGTTACCTTGTTGCCAAAGATTACTTCAATCAGGAAAATCAGGATTCTGTAATTATTAATTTTACCGTAACTCCGAAGACGAGCGATAGAATTTCTATCAGCGATATTGAATTGGCAAGCACAATAGTTGCCTACGACGCTAACCCCAATTCCTATTTTTATAAAAACAATCACGAAATAATTCCGAATCCCTCTTTAATTTACGGAGAATCTAAACCGGTAGTTTATTTTTATTCCCAGCTTTACAATATATCCGAATCTATCGGTTCCGAACTTCTTACGATTGAGTATTATATATTTGACGCGCTGAATAACACGCGATATAAAAAAAAGAAAATGGTCTCCCGAAAATCGGATAACATTATTGATATCGGCGCAATAAACGTTATTAAGTTTCCGAGCGGCATGTATAGTTTAGTTGTTATTGCGAGAGATACAATTAAAAACGTAAATGTTAGATCCACTAAGAATTTCTATATTTACAATCCCGGAGTTAAAGACACAATGGATGTGATTGCAACCATTAGTAATTACTCTTCCGAGCTGGCGAATTATGATATTCAGGAATTGGATGATTTATTTGCGGTCTCTAAACTAATTGCCTCGCAAAACGAAATTGACGCATGGGAGAAACTTACGAACGTTATCGCGAAACGGGAATTCCTTTTCAGATTTTGGAAGAAAAGGGACAGCAATAAAAGCACACCGGAAAATGAATTTAAAAAAGAATTTTTCAGAAGAGTTGATTTCGCGAATAAGACATTTTTGAATATGCTTCAGAAAAAGGGGTGGAAAACAGATATGGGCAGGATTTACATTCTGTATGGTAAACCCGACGATATTGAAAGACATTTTAACGAGCAGGACAGTCAACCGTATGAGATATGGCGTTATGATTACATTGAAGGCGGCATTCAATTCGTTTTTGCCGATTTCACCGATTTTAGAGACTTTCGCTTAATACATACCGATGTAATTGGAGGATTATCCGACCCGAATTGGAAGGCTCGTATTAAAAGATAATTCTTCCGAATTCCGCATGAACTAAAATTATTATAGTATTAACAATATCTATGTTTTTGTTTAAATTACTTCTTTTATTCTAATAATTATTGCAATGACACAAAAGAAACCAAATTTAATCGCAAAATACTTTTCCGCATCGGAACTTTCAGTTCTGATTCCAATTATTGCGGCGGCATTAATATTAAGATTACTCTATATATTTGAGATACAGAACGCTTATTTCATGCATTATTTTACCGGCGATCAGAAAATTTACCGCGATTGGGCTTTGCAAATTGCAAATAACGGGAATTGGACTAAAAATACTCCTTTTTTTATGGCTCCGGCTTACCCCTATTTTTTAGCCGTTATTTATAAAATATTCGGCGATTCCAACGTATTTATTCTTTTCATTCAGGCAATACTAAATATATTCTCAATTATATTTGTTTATCTGACAGCGCGCAAATTACATTCCAACCATGTAGGTTATATTGCGGCTTTTATCGGCGCGTTTTATACGAACTATATCATTTTCAGCGGTTCATTTCTTTCGGAACATTTACAGGTTTTTGTTTATTCAATACTGATATATTATTTAAGCGTAATCTCCACAGACGGAGCGGATAAAAAAAGATACTTCTATTTGGGACTGATTATAGGCTCTGCGTCGTGGTTAAGAGGAAATGTTCTTCTTTTTGCGATTTTTATCGCGGTTTATTTACTTTTCAAAATAATCAGGCATAAAACTAAAAGCAAAGAAAACATCCGCAAATTAATATTGATTTCGGCAGGCGTTATTCTTTCGATTATGCCGGTTACACTTCATAATGTAATTTCCGGTAAGGATTTTGTTCTGTTAACCTCCAACGGCGGAATTAATTTTTATATCGGGAATAATCAAAATTCTCTCGGAGTTTTCAAAACGCCCACTGAATTTGATTTCGATGAGGATATGACGGGAATTAAATACGCGCAGGGGTTATCCGGTAAAATGATAAAACCGTCCGAGGCGTCTTCGTTTTGGTACGGTAAAGGTTTGGATTTTATTAAATCGAATCCCACCGATTACATATTGCTCGAAATTAAAAAATTATTTTATTTTTTCGGTGAAGATGAATTCTCTCAATCGTCAACGTATAATTCAGAATTCCTTTCGGGCAAATTTTCCAGAGTTTTGGAACTTCCGCTATTCGGATTCTTTTTTCTCACATTCTTTTCTATCCCCGGAATTATTTGGGGAATAAAAAATAAAAAGTACAATAATATTTTATGCCTCTTTTTCGTCTCGTATTTAATTGCTTCGCTTCTATTTTTCGTTAACGGAAGAATGAGAATGGCGATTACTCCGCTGATGCTGGTTTTTGCCGCTTACGGAATTTACGAGACGTTCAATCTAATAAGCAGAGCGGAATGGAAAAAATTCAAAATCCCTTCTATTATATTAATTGGTTTTATTGTCATCTATTATTTTTTCATTCCGCGTCCAACTTTCACTCCTTACGATTCTTATTTGGACCAGGGCAATTACGCGTACGATAATAAGGATTACAAAAAAGCTATAGAGTATTTCAAAAAATCTTTATTTTACCGGGATTATTACCTCGCCTACGTTAATTTGGGAAACGCCTATGCTCAGTTAAAAGAATACCGGAGCGCAATTCCGGCGTTCCAATTAGCCATAAAGCGGAAACCCGATTATTATCTGTCGCATTTCAATTTGGGCTTTGCGTTTACTCAATTGAGCCTTTGGGATAAGGCGATTGACGAGTACCTTCTTTCCATAAAATATAAACCGGAATTTGCCGGAGCATACAGAAATATTGGTATTGTCTATTATATAAACGAAAAATATGAAGACGCGCTCTATTATTTTAATACTTATTTAACAATTTCTAACGATGAGATAACTAAAAACAGCGTTAAAAAAGATATTGAAGCTATAAATGAAAAATTGCGATTAAAAAGAAAATGATGAAAACACTGATAATAGCGGGATTTTTTTGCTTTACTTCCATTTTATTTCCGCAGCGTAAATTAACATTCGATTTCGATTTCGCGCAGTTTGCTTACGACTCGACTTCAAATTATCTTGAAATATATTATTCGCTCTCGAAAAGGGAACTAACGGCGGTTGAACGCGAAAACGGAAAAGCGGTTGAAGCGCTGCTTAAAATTAAAATTAAAAATGCAGACAGCGGAAAGTATATTGTAAATAAAAATTGGATGATTTCTCAGCCGTATTCTGAATCCGATACGTCGGAAGCGCAGACTTTGATGGGCGTATTAGGTTTTCAAGTTCCGGAGGGCAAATATTCAATTTTCATCAAAGCCGTTGATAAAAACGATACTCTATTTACGAAAAGCTTCGACGCGGAATTTAAAATCACTCCTCTTATCTCTAACAGCGTTAAAATAAGTTATATTCAACTCGCTAAAAAAATTGTTAAAGCGAACGACAATTCCAAGTCTATTTTTTATAAGAACACTTACGAAGTTATTCCGAATCCGTCTCTGTTGTACAATAAAGTTTTGCCTGTTGTCTTTTTCTATGACGAGTTATATAATTTAAACGGTAACCGGAACACAATGATTGTCGAGCAGTCGCTTTTTAACAATCAGGGATTAAAAGTATTCAGTAAAAAGAAAAGCATATCGCCATCAACTAATTCAATTGTTGACGTAGGAATGATAAATATGATAAAGTATCCGACGGATGTTTATAATTTAGTGATTACAATTCAAGATACGGCGGCAAAAAACGGCGCGCTTGCGTCAAAACGGTTCTTTTACTACAATCCCGAATTGATTGATACAACAATTAACAATCTCGCCCAAAAAGATTATATTTCAAGCGAATTCGGAGTTATGAACGAAGACGAACTTGATTTACTTTTTCATCAATGCAAATATATTGCCACATCGGATGAAATAGACCGTTACGAAAAACTTACATCAATTGGCGGTAAAAGAGAATTCCTTTTTAAATTTTGGAAAAAAAGAGACCCGAATATTTATACTAAGAGGAATGAATTTAAAGAAGAATATATGAAAAGAATCAACTTTGTTGAACACCGGTTCAGAGTTATGAATAAACGCGGATATCTAACCGATAGAGGACGCGTTTACCTGATGTTCGGAGAATGGGACCAGATTGACAGATTCCCCAATCCCACCAACCGAAAACCGTATGAAATATGGTATTACAATTCGATTGAAGGCGGCGTTATATTTGTGTTTGCCGATTTAACGGGTTACAACGACTATGAGCTGCTGCATTCGACCAAGCGCGGTGAAATTCAAGATTACAGATGGCAGAATAGAATAATTCAAAATTGAGAAAGAATTGGATAAAAATAGATTAGAATTCATATTATTTAAGTTTTTTGT
>CAYNUJ010000006.1:2342-13223 GCA_964400095.1 uncultured Melioribacteraceae bacterium | reverse complement strand
GTTTTAACCAAACCGCAGCGCAATCCGTTTGTTTCCGAATGGATGGACAATATGCGTTCGACTTTCGGAAACAAAGTTACAAATCTCGGTACGGGAATTAGAGATTTATACAAAACTCTAAAGCAGAGGGGAGCGATAGGCATAGTTGGAGATCAGCGGGGACCTAAAGAAGGCGCGAGAGTAAATTTGTTTAACCAGCCGACGGCTATTTATTCCGGTTTTGCCGCAATTATCGCTAAGAGTAAATCTCCCGTAGCTGTGGCTTTAATTCCAAGGCAAAACAATGATAAATATCAGGTAGATTTATTTGATTTTACTTACAACGCCGAAAGTCCGGAAGCAATAATTGAAATTACTCAGAAATATATTTCAATCCTCGAATCCCATATCCGGCTTTATCCCGAACAATGGTTCTGGATGCATAAAATCTGGAAGTATTGATGGAGCGGATACTCGTAATTCAAACGGCTTTTATCGGCGACGCTATTTTAACGCTGCCGTTAATTCAAAAATTAAACGAAGTTTTCTCTGAGCCGGTAATAGATGTCGTTTCAATTCCCGATACCGCTGAAATATTTAACGCTTCTCCTTTTGTCAATAAAAATTGGGTTTACGATAAAAAGTCAAAAGATAAATCAATTTTATCCGTTTTGAAGTTAGCCAAAAAGTTAAGAAATGAAAATTATACCCGCCTTTTTGCTCCTCACAGATCTTTTAGAACCGCGCTAATTACATTATTAAGCGGAATTAAGAACACAACGTCGTTCGATAGGTCGTCATTCGGTTTTATCTATAAAAATCGTATCCGATACGAGAAAAATTTTCACGAAGTTCGGAGGAATCTTTCGCTGCTCGGGGATAAATTTACCGCCGGCGATTCATGGAAAATAAAACCCGAAGTTAAAAGTTGTTCTCTGCCGGATATAGCGAAAGATATTACCGCTTCCTCGGAAAGAATTTATGCGGTCGCTCCGGGTTCCGTGTGGGGAACAAAAATATATCCGCACGGATATTTTTCGGAAATAATTAAAAGTTTATCAAAAATGAATTATCGCGCCGTTTTAATAGGAGGGAATAACGACTTAGCGCTTTGCGAGCGGATTATACATGAAAGCGGGGAGGCGGCGCTGAACTTAGCCGGAGAATTGAATCTTATAGAATCAATCGAATTTCTTCGCAAATGTTCGTTCCTCGTCTGTAATGATTCGGCGCCTACTCATATGGCAATGGCTGCGGGTATTCCCGCAATTACTCTTTATGTTTCCACCGTGCCGGATTTCGGGTTCTATCCGTATCTGCACAACAGTAAATATTTAAGTTACGACAATCTGGAATGCAAACCCTGCGGAATTCACGGTCATGACGAATGTCCTTTGGGTGTTTTTGATTGTGCTCATAATTTGCCGCCGGAGCGGATTCTGAAAATAATTGAACAAAATTTTCATAATTAAGTAGTTCTTGAGATAATCACCTGCTTATTTTTTATATTTATAATTGAATTTATCGGGAGAATTATATTTTCAGTTTTAAAAACATAAAGAATTCCTCGGTTTACATTACCCCGAACCTGCCGGTTTTGCAAACCAGACGGTATAAAGTTAGTCTGCCGCGACTTCTTTTTTACTTGCTGTTTTACACATTTTTTATTTCGGTTCTTGTTATTTCGATATTAGCGTTAACCCCAGCTAAAGAAGTGATTTTTATATTGGAGAATAAAAACCTTCTTCAGCAGGAAGTTAGAATAAAAGAATTAGAGACAAAAGTAATGTTTCTTTCAACCGAATTGGAAAAAATGGCTTCGGCTAATAAGCGGTTAAAATATGCTATTTTTCTTGGAATAACCGATTCCGTCGATTCGAATTCTGCAGTTTACGATTCTCTTAAATATGAAAAAAAGAAGAATCTTCAAGCTGAGGGGAACATCATTTTATCTGTGTATAATTTTTTTGAGCGTCTATTTATTCAAAAGGAACCTATACCCGCTTTCGAGCGTCCGTCCAAAGGATTTATTGTAAAGGAGTTCAACCCAAAGACAGGTCATATGGGAATCGATTTTTCAATTAATAAAGGTACGTCGGTTATTGCGGCTGAAAGCGGATTAGTTATTTTTGCAGACTACACTGCTGAGGACGGCAACAAAATAATTATTCAGCATTCTCACGGATATATTTCGATATACAAGCATTGTTCAGTTCTCATCAAAAAAGAGCGCGATTATGTAGTAAAGGGAGAGGTAATTGCTTTGAGCGGGAATTCAGGGTCAAATACAACCGGTCCGCATCTGCATTTTGAAATTTGGAAGGACGGTAAGCCTTTGAATCCTAAAAAATTGTTAATTAATGAATAGGTTAAATTATGGGACAAAAAAAATCTGAAATTCCCGGCGAAGTAAGTATTCTAAGCGCCGGAGTTAAAATTGAAGGAAGAATATACAGCGACGGAAATATGAGAGTTGACGGAACCGTTAACGGCGATATTACCGTGAACGGGAATTTAACCTTAGGCGAGCAGTCGGTAGTAAAAGGCGATATTCAAGCAAGAAACATAACTGCGAGCGGTAAAATTGAAGGCTCGGTTAAGGCAAGTGAAAAGTTTATTCTCGAAAGCGGCTCTTCTCTTAAGGGCGATCTCTTAACAAAAGTTCTTGTAGTTGAAGAAGGCGCTCAATTTTACGGTAATAGTGTTATGAATAATAATGAAACGACAGATAATTTAAGCGGTGATTGACGATAAGAATTCGCCGGAGAAATCCTATAGAGATATAGGACGTTATTTAGGTCTTGGCGCTCAAATGGCGGCAACGGTAGTGCTTATGGTTTTCTTAGGGAAATGGCTTGACGAGAAGTTTGACACTTATCCCGTTCTTATCATTGTTTTCTCCTTTCTTGGAGTTATAGTCGCAATTTATAACTTAATTAAAGAAGCAATTGGCTTGAATGAAAAGAAAAAGAATACTAAGAACAATTAAACTTTTAAGTTTTTTTTATTTATTTGTCGTTATTCTTTTGCTTGTCTTAAGTTTTTTTAATATAATTAATAAACTAAGCATTTTTTCTGCTGAAATTGCGATTGGATTGAATTTTTTTAACATTTTGCTGGCTCTGGTTTTCTTTGAAATTTCGACTGATTCTTCACGTAAAAGGTTTATATTGTTCAACCTCGGCGGAATGACTTTTAGGTTGTTTCTATTGCTGATTTTAATTTTTCTGACAATAAAATTCTTGATAATTGATATAGATGAATTTATATTAGTGTTCTTTGTATTTTATTTTATTCAGTTAATAATAGAATTACTACATTTTTCTAAATATAGAGAATTAAATAAGAATAATGGAACTTGAAACAGCGAAAACAATAGTCGATACAGTCGCAAACGCTTCTAAAGAAGGCGGCGCGGGCTGGATAATGCACCATATTTTGGACAGCCGCGAATTTGATTTTGAACCCTTCGGGACAATTCATCTTCCCGAAATTCACCTCTTTGGCTTCGATATTTCTATTACTAAGCACATTATTTTTATGTGGTTAGCGTTTTTCATTTTAGTCGGCATTTTCTATTTCGTCGGCAAATCGTATAAAAAATCCATTGTACCAAAGGGTATGACAAATGTAATGGAAATTTTAATTGTATTTGTCCGGGACGATATTGTTAAACCAACTATAGGCGCGGGTTACGAGAAATTTCTTCCATACCTGCTGACTATTTTCTTTTTTATTCTCACGCTGAATTTTTTAGGATTATTTCCTTACGGTTCTACCGCCACGAGTAATATAGCGGTAACGGCAACGTTGGCGACAATCAGCTTTATTGTAATTCAAGGCGGAGGAATGATAAAGAATGGTGTATTCGGTTATTTCAAAGGCTTAATGCCGCATGGAATTCCGATTTTATTAACTCCTATATTATTCGTTGTGGAAATTTTGGGTTTATTTACCAAACCGTTTGCTTTGGCTGTTAGGTTATTTGCTAATATGACCGCCGGACATATTGTTATTTTATCGTTGTTTGGGCTTATATTTATTTTGAAAACATATTTCGTTGCGCCTGTTTCAATATCGTTTGCGCTTTTTATATATTTATTGGAAATTTTAGTCGCATTAATTCAGGCATATATCTTTACCATTCTGAGTTCGTTATTTATCGGAATGGCTATACATCAAGAACATTAATAAAAAAATACTAAATTAAGGAGGAATCATATGGATTGGGCATACTTAGCCGCAGGTATTGGAGCCGGAATAACCGTTATTGGCGGTGGTTTAGGTATTGGAAAATTAGCCGCTTCAGCTATGGATGCAACTGGAAGACAACCGGAAGCCACTGGCGAAATCAGAACATCGATGATTATTGCCGCAGCGCTTATTGAAGGTATTTCCCTGTTTGCATTGGTTATTTGTATTTTATTAGCCCTTAAGTAGGATTGTCGGAGCGATGTTACGCTTCCAATTCAAAAAAATAAGGAATAAAAATGTTTGCTATTAAAAACTTGGCTGTTTTAGCTTTTTCCGGCGGCGAGATTGGAAGTCCGCTGGATATTAATCCCGGCGTCATTTTTTGGACTGTCATCACTTTCGGTCTTTTACTTTTAATTTTGAAAAAGATCGCATGGAAACCTATACTTTCCTCTCTATCCGAAAGGGAGAATATGATTCGCGAATCTTTGGAAAAAGCGGAGAAAGCAAAGGAAGACGCCGAAAAACTTGTTGCCGCAAACCAAGCTAACATTGCAAAAGCTGAGGAAGAAGCTCAAAAGCTGATTGCGCAAAGCAGAGAATATGCCGAGAATTTAAAACATCAAATTCTCGAGGAAGGCAAAGCCGAAAAGAAGAAAATTCTCGACGACGCCCTTGCCGAGCTTGACCGCAAAAATCAGGAAGCTTTTCTTCAGTTGAAAGAGCAGGTAGCTGAAATTGCAATTGACGCCGCAGAAAAAATTATTCGCGAAAATTTGGACCGTGAAAAACAAATTAAATTGGTTAATAAACATTTGGATGATATCTCTAAAAATTAATTATGAGTGAATTTAACGTCTCTACCAGATATGCTTCAGCTCTTTTACAATCAGCCTCGGAGAATAATTCTTTCGATGTTGTTTCCGAAGAGATGGACCTTGTTGAAAAAACTTTCTCTCAATCTGCCGAATTGAGCAGAGTGATTGCCAGCCCGATTATAGAATCGGCAAAAAAGATTTCTATTATCGAAGCTGTATTCGAGGAGAAGGTTAGTTCGGAAGCGCTTAACTTTTTAAAATTCATCTTAATGAAAAACCGCGATAAGGTTTTTTACGATATAATTAAGCGTTTTTTGGAACTTAGAGATATTAAATTAGGAATTGTTAATATGAATATCATTTCCGCCATTGAACTTCCTGAGGAAGAAAAACGGAAAATGATTTCAAAATTTGAGGATTATTCAGGTAAAAAAATTAGAGCCGCTTTTAATGTGGATGAAAATATTATAGGCGGATTTTTAGTTAGAATTGGCGACACTGTCGTTGATGCGTCAGTCACTCATCAGCTTCAGCAGTTGAAAAAACGGTTGAAATCAGCGGCATTGCAATAAAAATTACGGCACAATGAAATTATTTATTTATAAAAATTATCAGGAATAAGAAATGGCAGAAGTTAGACCGGAAGAAGTATCGGCGATATTAAGAAAGCAATTATCCGGGTTTGACAGTGAAGTTGACGTTTATGACGTTGGTACTGTTCTCCAAGTAGGCGACGGTATTGCTCGCGTATATGGACTTTCCAACGTTATGGCTCTCGAATTGGTCGAATTTCCCCACGGAATAATGGGAATGGTTCTTAACTTGGAAGAAGACAACGTCGGTTGCGTTCTTTTTGGAGAGAGTTATAAAATTAAAGAAGGGGATACCGTTAAAAGAACAAAACGAGTCGCTTCTTTTCCCGTCGGCGAAAATGTTCTCGGAAGAGTTGTTAATCCTTTAGGAGACCCGATTGACGGAAAAGGTCCTATTCAGCATGAAAAATATATGCCGATTGAAAGAAAAGCTCTCGGCGTTATTCAGAGACAACCTGTTAAAGAACCTCTTCAAACCGGAATTACGGCTGTTGACGCGATGATTCCTATAGGACGGGGACAAAGAGAATTAATTATCGGCGATAGGCAGACCGGTAAGACAGCGATTGCGATAGACGCCATTATAAATCAAAAGTACACACACACCGAAGAAGCCAAGAAATACGGCGTGAAACCTGTTTATTGTATTTATGTTGCCGTTGGGCAGAAAAATTCTACCGTAGCGCAAGTTGTGAATAAACTTCACGACGAAGGAGCGATGGATTATACCACGGTCATTGTGGCATCCGCTTCGGACCCCGCGCCTCTTCAATATATCGCTTGTTATTCCGGCGCTACGCTCGGCGAATTTTTCCGCGATAGCGGGCGGCATTCGTTAGTGATTTACGACGATCTATCTAAACAGGCAGCCGCTTACAGGGAATTGTCCTTGTTATTGAGAAGACCTCCCGGTCGCGAGGCTTATCCGGGCGACGTGTTCTATCTTCATTCCCGTTTGCTTGAAAGAGCTTCCAAACTTTCGGACGACTTAGGCGGCGGAAGTTTAACCGCGCTGCCGATTATTGAAACACAGCAAGGCGACGTATCGGCTTATATTCCGACTAATGTTATTTCTATTACCGACGGTCAGATTTATTTGGAACCGAACTTATTTAACGCGGGCGTTCGTCCTGCAATTAATGTCGGTATTTCGGTATCCCGTGTGGGCGGTAACGCTCAAATTAAAGCTATGAAAAAAGTAGCGGGCACTCTTAAATTGGATTTAGCTCAATATCGCGAATTAGAGGCGTTTGCTAAATTCGGTTCCGATTTGGATAAAGCTACTCAAAGAACTCTTGCCAAAGGCGCAAGATTGGTGGAATTGCTAAAACAGGGACAATATTCGCCGATTCCGGTTGAAAAGCAGGTAGTAAGCGTTTTTGCAGGCACTAATGATTTTCTTGAGTCTATTCCCGTAAAAGATATTAAGCGTTTCGAGAAGGAATTCATGGAATATGTTGAAGTGAATTATTCGGATCTTCTTGAAAAAATTCGCGTTGAACAAACGCTCAGCGATGAAATTGTCGATTCAATTAAAAAAGCGATCGATGAATTCATCGGTAAATTTAAGAAATCGGAAGAATAATAAATAATTTTTATATAAAGCCGGAATTCTGCACGCGGAATTCCGGTTTTGTACGTAATGACGAGCAAATTTTATGGCTACATTAAGAGAAATTAAAAGACGAATTGTTGGCGTTAAGAGCACCGAGCAAATTACTAATGCGATGAAAATGGTTGCGGCGGCTCGTTTGCGCCGCGCCCAGGAAAATATTATTAATGCGCGTCCTTATACCAGAAAAATTTCGGAAGTTTTAGCCCATTTGGTTTCGTTGGAGCAGGATATTGATAATCCGCTGCTTGAGAAAAGAGAACTCAATTCTATGGCAATTGTTGTTGTTACTTCCGATAGAGGTCTCTGCGGCAGTTTCAATATGAATGTTATTCGCCAGGCTGAGGAATTGGCTGTAAACGAGTTTAAGGATTTGTACGATAAAGGCGGCATTCAGCTTTATTGTGTTGGTAAAAAGGGTCACGATTATTTTAAGAGCCGTAATTTTAATATTACCGGAGCATATCCCGGAATATTTTCAAAATTGGAGTTTCCATTCGCTTCCGGTCTTATGACCGAGTTATCCAACAAGTTTATTAATGGAGAGATTGACAGGGTTTTATTAATTTATAATCAATTCAAATCGGTTATTCAGCAGATTCTTACTACCGAACAATTGCTGCCTGTTAAACCTTTAGCGAAGCAAAACGAGATGGTGGATACATCGTTTGCCGAATATATTTATGAACCGGATAAATCCAGCATAATTGATACGCTTATTCCGAGGTATTTGAATGCCCTGGTTTGGAAAGCCCTTCTGGAATCTTACGCCGCTGAATTGGGCGCGAGAATGACCGCTATGGATATGGCAACCGAAAACGCTAAAGAGATGATACGTTCCCTGCAGCTTAAATATAATAAAGAGAGACAAGCTGCTATTACTAAAGAAATTCTCGAAATTGTTTCCGGCGCTAATGCGCTTAAAAAGTCGTAGCCGGTTGTTGTCTCATAACTTTTATTTTAGTATATTTTATTTGAATTGATATAATGCTTGAAGAATTAACTCTGAAATTTGATAAAGCCCTTAAAAAAGTAATCGGACAAGGGCGTTTAAATGAAAAAAATATTTCAGATACGCTTCGGGAAATAAGACGTGTTCTTTTAGATGCTGACGTAAATTATAAAGTCGCTAAAAAATTTATTGACGACGTTAAAGAAAAAGCTTTAGGTCGCGAGGTTTTGGCGTCTGTTTCACCCGGACAGCTTATCACAAAGATTATATATGATGAGCTAACGAATTTGATGGGTGGCAGAAGCAAGGAATTAAGCATAAATCCGAGCGGTATTACGGTAATTCTTTTAGTCGGGCTTCAGGGATGCGGTAAGACCACATTCAGCGCCAAATTGGCGAGAATGTTGTCCGAGAGCAATCGGCGTGTGTTATTGGCTGCGGCGGATGTTTACAGACCCGCGGCGCGTGACCAGCTTAAACAACTCGGCGATCAGATTGATATTCCGGTTTATTCGCTTGACGATTGCAACGACGCGGTGAAAATTGCCGAAGACAGCCTTGTTTATGCGAAAGCAAATAACCTAAATACGGTTATTATCGATACCGCCGGAAGACTGCATGTTGACGATAATTTGATGAATGAAATCGTCAATATTAAAAATGCTGTTAATCCTACTGAAATTTTGTTCGTCGTCGATTCTATGACCGGTCAGGATGCGGTTAATTCCGCTAAAGCTTTTCACGACAGAGTGGATTTTGACGGTATTGTTCTTACAAAACTTGACGGAGATTCCAGAGGCGGATGCGCTCTTTCAATCCGCGCTGTGGTCGATAAACCGGTAAAATTTGTCAGTTTGGGAGAAAAACTCGATTCAATTGAAGTTTTTCACCCGGATAGATTAGCTTCCCGCATATTAGGCAAAGGAGACATAGTTTCCTTGGTTGAAAAGGCGCAAGCTAACGTTGACGAAAAGGAAGCGGAAGATCTTCAAAAGAAAATGCTCTCTAATAAATTCGATTTTGAGGATTTTTTAAAACAGATCAAAATGATTCAGAAAATGGGATCGCTTAAATCGTTATTGGGAATGATTCCCGGATTAAGCTCTCAAATTAAAAAGGTTGACGTTGACGATAAACAGCTTGTAAAGGTCGAATCGATTATTCAGTCGATGACGGTAAAGGAAAGAAAGAATCCGAAAATATTAAACGGAAGCCGGCGTAAAAGAATTGCCCGCGGAAGCGGAAACAGTATTCAAGACGTGAACCGCCTTTTGAAGCAGTTCAAAGAAATGCAGAAAATGATGAAGATGTTTAAGCAAAAAGGCGGTAAAAATATGTTGAATTTAAATAATTTAAGATTGAATTAAATAATAATGGAGGTATTAAAACTTGGCTGTTAAGTTAAGATTAAGACGAATGGGAAAGAAGAGACAACCCGTATTTAAAGTGGTTGTTGCCGACGCTAGATCGCCGAGAGACGGCAGATTTATCGAGGCAATTGGATTATACAATCCTAAAACTGATCCCGCTACGATTGATATAAAAGAAGATAGAGCTTTATATTGGTTAGGTGTAGGCGCGCAGCCTACGGTTACGGTAAAAAAACTGTTGAGCAAAAAAGGCGTAATGTTGAAACATGACCTCGTTAAAAGAGGCGTTTCCGATGAGATAATTGAAGTGGAAGTTAAAAATTGGGAAAAGCTGCAGGAAGCTAAGCAGATTTCTTTGGAAAAGAAGAAAACAGAAGAGGTTCAAGCTAAAGCCGACGCCGCTAAGAAAAAAGCGGTTGAAGAAGCTAAAGCCGCTAAAGCCGAAGAAGCTGCAAAAGCAAAAGCAGAGGAATCGCAAAATTCTGAAGAAGCCCCGGAAGCTGAGGGTACGGCTGCCGAAGATAGTACGACAGAGGAAAACTCTTAAGTTCTTTCTTAGTTTTATTTGGGCTGTTTTCTTTAACATAGTACCCGTGTTCTCAAAATATTATAGAGGTTAATTCTATGAAAGAATTTATTGAATTTATTGCGAAACACCTTGTGGACAACCCCGATAGTGTCTTTGTCGAAGTGACTCATCCTGACGAAAAAACTATCGAGCTTACTCTAAAAGTCGGCGACGAGGATGTAGGTAAAGTAATCGGCAAGCAGGGTAAAACAGCTCAATCGATGCGTACTCTTTTGACGGCTATTGCCGCTAAGGAAGGTAAAAGGGCTTTGTTAAAGATACTTGATTAAGCCCTAAGTTGAATGACTTTTTTCTCATTGGTAAGATTAAGTCGGTTGCGAATGAAAAAGGCGAACTGAATTTAATGCCTTTTTCCGATTTTTTAGACCGCTATAAAGCTCTTGATTCGGTTTTGATTGATGTTTTTGGCGGATTCAGAGAGTTCTTTGTTGAATTTGTGATTGTTAGTGAAAAAAGTATAACGATGAAATTTAGAAATTTTGATTCGCGCGAGGATGTTAATTTCCTTGTCGGACGAAAGATATTTATTCCTTCTGCCGAATCTATCGCGCTCGACGAGGAATCGTTTTTTATTCACGATCTTGTGAATTGCAAAGTCTTCCGTAATGGAGCGTTCTTTGGGGAAGTGATTGAAATACTTAATTTACCGGCTAACGATGTGCTCGTTATTAAAAAAGGTAATGAGGAAATTTTAATTCCTTTTATTGATGATTATGTCGCCGATGTAAACGCTGAGAAAAAAAGAATTGATTTGATTGAAGGTAGCGAAGATTT
>CAYNUJ010000006.1:0-2242 GCA_964400095.1 uncultured Melioribacteraceae bacterium | reverse complement strand
CCGATGTAAACGCTGAGAAAAAAAGAATTGATTTGATTGAAGGTAGCGAAGATTTATTCAATGATTAGGATTGACATTATATCCGCGGTTCCCGATTTACTGCTGAGCCCTTTAAATACAAGTATTATTAAACGGGCTCAGGACAAAGGCTTGGTGCAAATTTTTATTCACAATCTGAGAGATTATACCCACGATAAGCATAAGCAGATTGACGATAAGCCTTTTGCTGGCGGACCGGGAATGTTATTAAAGCCGGAACCGTTTTTTGAATGTATTGAGAGTTTACTTTCGGAGAGAAGTTACGACCATATAATTTTTACTACTCCCGGCGGTAAAATTTACAATCAGAAGGAAGCTAACAGATTTTCTCTTTCTGAAAATATTATTGTTGTTGCCGGTCATTATAAAGGTATAGACGACCGGGTGAGACAAACTTTTGCCACCGACGAAATTTCAATTGGAAATTTTGTTTTAAGCGGTGGGGAATTACCCGCGCTTATAATTGTTGATTCGGTTGTTAGGCTCATACCGGGAGTATTGAACGACAGCGAGTCGGCGTTGAATGATTCGTTAATGGACGGAGAAAAAATTGAAGCTCCTTATTTTACGCGTCCGGCGGATTATAAGGGATTGAAAGTTCCCGAGGCGCTTCTCTCGGGGAATGAAAAATTGATAAAAGACTGGAAAGAAGAGCAGTCGAAAATTTTAACTGAAAAATGGAAAAATATAAATAGGTTGGAGTAAACAATGGACAAATTAAGAGAACTTGTGGAAGATCAGCTGCGAAGCGATATGCCGAATTTTAGAGCCGGCGATAGAGTGAAAGTTCACGTTAGAGTTATTGAAGGCGATAAAGAAAGAATTCAGCCTTTCGAAGGCAATGTAATTGCTATCCGCGGCGGCGGAATAAGCAAAACCTTTACGGTGAGGAAAATTTCGAGCGGCGTTGGCGTTGAAAGAATATTTCCTTTCAACTCTCCTAAAATTCAAAAAGTTGAAGTTCTTCGCGAAGGTAAAGTTCGCAGAGCTAAACTCTTTTATCTGCGTAACCTTTCCGGTAAAGCGGCTCGTATTAAAGATAAAAATATCAGATAAAAATTCTATAGAATTTCTAAGCCGCTTTTACGGGCGGCTTTTTTGTTTTAAATGGAGAAACAAATGAAATTATTTATTCCGCGATCAATATTCGCGGGAATAGCTATATATAATTTGGATGAAAATACATTGTCGGATGTTGAATCCCGCCCGGCGGCGAGCATTGTAAACGAATTAATTGAGGGGAAGTGCGACGCCGCGATTATTCCTTCCTTCGATTTGCTGCGGCATAATGATTTATTCGTCAGTAAAAAAACATGCGTAGCCTTCGACGGCGCGCTTTGTAATTCATTCTTATATTTTCAGAGGAACAAAATTAAAATTGACGAGTTGTTTCTGTCAGGGGATGTAACAAGCAACGAAGTTTTCCTTACAAAATTTCTTTTTGAAGAAATGTACGATTCCGAAGTGAAAATTACTCTCGACACTAAAAAGCCGGATTTTGAGAAGAAAAATTATCTGCTTGTCGGCAACTCGAATTTTGATAACGACCAATTCAGAAAAGGAATAAGTTTCGCGGAACAGTTGGCTGAATTCTTCGATTTTCCGTATGTGAATTTTTTATTAGCGTCAAAATCGGAAGAGGTTATTAAAGGATTCAATTCTCAATTCGAAAATGTTGATGAAAATATTGAAAAGGAATTGAACGTTATCTTGAGCAAATTAAGTCTTACCGAGGAATCGAAAAATTATATCCGGTCTCATTTCAATCAGGTCTATTTTGAAATGACGGATAATGAAAGGGAGGGGTTAACGGAAATGCTTAAATTCCCTTATTACAAGGGGATACTTGAGGATATGATAGAAATTAAATTTGTGTAAAGGTGCGGCGGGAAACAAATTTGTTCAACAAAGTGAATAAGTTGATGAACAACCTTAGACCATCATAGAATCAGTTACCGAAAGTTTAATTATATTTTCAAATTAATACACATTTAAATGTGACGGGAATGTTTGAAAATTAAGCGTTCGCGTTCATTTTAGAAACGGCTAAGGTTATAAATAATTGCCTTGTAAATTTGAAAAATTTATTTTATTTTATAATTCAAATTGAATAAATGGAAGTTAAATGATTTGTTTACGCTATTTATCCCCCCCCCCGTTATGTTAAAAGTCAACACCGGCAGGAAAATTTTTCAGCATCCCT
>CAYNUJ010000005.1:0-37604 GCA_964400095.1 uncultured Melioribacteraceae bacterium | reverse complement strand
CTTTTGTAACTGTGGCAATAGGACTAAAGATAAATAAACTCGGCTTTATAGGCGATGGCATTCCGCGGTATATTTTGTAGCCGATAATATTTTGGGGATCAATTGGGTAAGCGCTCCAAACCAACTTAGGATTATTTGAATAATTCAATAAAATCAAACATCCGCTCCAGAATTCATTTGGGAATAAGCTATTATTAGGATGATTAAAACCAGCTAAACCCCATATCGTTACAACTGTATCTTTACCAATTTTCTGATCAAGATCATCAAAACTACTTGGAGCATTAAAACCCGACGTTGAAAAACTAGAATCATAGACATTATATTTTATAAAGATATCATTTGATGTATAATTACCTTGTTCGGGAAGATGTAATCCAGGATAATAAGAGTCTCTATAATCGAGATAAAATTTTCCTTTTAATTGAATAATGCTGCCATCTAGCAACACGCCATAAGGGGTTAATTCGTATAAGCCGTATGCAAAGTCAGGTTGATCGGATGGATCTCCTTCACTGCCTTCTTCAGTACCGGCAACAAAATCAAATCCCGGCCAAGTTTTAGAATTTGGGAATGTAGAATTACCAGTAATTAATTTTTCATTATTGAGACCGGGAGCACCTAATGGTAAAGTACTATTAATATATTTGGGATCATTTGTAAAGTTAAAGATATATCTATCTACATCATTTTCTAAAACAAAATCTTGTACGGATTTAATTTTATAAAATATTCCCAAGTGGTCTAAATCAAAATCTTGAGTTAGCATATAAATTTCTACTTCTTTTCCAGCTTGTGTATTATTTTGTGCTAGAAATGTGACGAATGGATTTAAAAAGAATAAGATACTTAATATCAATTTCATTTTCATTACTCCTACTTTATTAAATAAACATATTTGTCTTGTGTCGGCATTACAATCATTTTATCAAGAATTACCGGTGAATATGCAGAAGTTTCTCCCACAAAAGCGTCATCGGATGTCGATAATAGAATATTCCCGTTTGAATTTAATTTAACTATTCCCCATCTGCCGGTAGCGCCAAGCGTTACATAAATATTATTTTCCGCGTCGCATATTAACGGAGTTGGCGTCGACACATGTTCAATATATTTTTTCCACCTCAAATTTCCGTCAATATCGAATGAATATAACGTATCCTGACCGAAATAAATGTTTCCATTTTTATCCATTGTTGGCGGCGTATGATTAGCATAGTGCCAGTAAAACATATTATGAGAGAAATGCCAGTTAACTTTGCCTTCTGGACTTACCGAAAAAAATCCCGGTGTATTATTGTCGTCTCCTTCCGAACTGAAATATATATTCCCATCCGAATCAATTAACGAAGGATAGTCTATATAGCCTGATTTACCGAACGTCCAGATAATTTTTCTTTGATTTAGATCAATTGCAATTATAGTTGGTCCGGAATTACGAGATAAATATAAAATGCTTCCATCCGGAGAAAACGAAAAAGAAGCCATCCCTCCAAGTTTTTCATCTGCTAATGACCAAAATAACTTGCCATTATTGTTAATAACATATAATATCCCTTCGTTTACAAAATAAATATTACCGGCTTTATCAATACCCAATTGCGTAGATAAATTGAAATTCAACTTATATCTCCATATAATTTGTCCGCTGCTATCTATTTCAATAATTGAACTTTTAGATTCATAATAAATAACTATTTTATTTCCTTTTTTGACAATTGGCGTTGTAAGCGTATAAATGCCGTAAGATTGTTGAAATTTTATTTTACCCAAAAGATCAACCGCATAAAAAATAAAATTTGAAGGGATATAAACAACCGAATCTTCACCTATTGAAATACCTGGCTGAAGGTCCGGAACGTCAATTAATTTTGTAACATTAAAGGATGAAGGTCCCGCGAATTTACTTCTTCCCGTATATTGCGGATCATGATGCTCCATCGGCCACGGGCTGTCTGCCAAGCTGGGCCAGGGAACATCTTCCTGGTAACCGAGCGGTTTCTTCTCCGGCGGAACCGGTTCCGTGCTCGTTCGGCAGCCGGAAAGAAATATGGTTAATAGAATAATTGATGAAATTAGTTTGTACATATTATACCTCCTTTAATTTGTGAAAGATTATTTGTTTAAGTAACAGCGTTTTTGAGTATTTCACCTAAAATTTTTTCAGTCTAAAAGAAAAAATATTTTTTTATTTAAACTAAGACAAAATTTTCAAAAAAACAGTGCAAAAATTTCCCCCTTTTTTAAAAAAGGAACGCGGATTTTTCATGATTGATTATGATTTGCGCTGATGGTATATTGCCGCGAATAAGGAATATTATTTCGAGTTTTTTGTATGGATGTCCAAAAGGACTCACGCAGTGTCTGTGACTATAAGCTGTACGTATGGTTGTATGGATGTATGATAGTACAAAGAACGATGCTCTCGTATGAAAAGCACACAATAGCTTCATCCATTCATCCTAAGTCAATTTTAAGTTTCCCATCCTCAAAGCGTCTTCATTTACTTTTAAATCTTCCGTGTTTCTCCGTGCCTTCTCCGTGGAACTCCGTGTAATTCTTTTGCCCATAACTCCGCTCAATAAGAAAAACGGCATACTGCTCTGTTATCATCAATCTCGATTGACGCCGCGGGAATTGGTTATAAATAATGCGAAGCAAATTATTTAAGAATTATTATCCGTAATTATTTTTTGCAATATTTGTCAAACCGAAATTTGGAAATTAACCGGAGAACAGAGTGACAAGATTCAAACAGATAATATTAATATTTTTCATAGCGTTAAATATTTTCCCTCAGCGTCTCAATCAAGAATTCAGAGGAGTTTGGGTCGCATCGGTGGCAAACTTGGATTGGCCTAAAAATCCCGGCGCGCCCGTGGAAGAACAGCGTAAATCGCTCGACAGTTTATTCGAGTATTTAGCTGACTTAAATTTCAACGCGATTATTTTTCAAGTTCGTCCCGAAAGCGACGCTTTGTATAAATCCGATATCGAACCATGGTCATACTGGCTTACCGGCAAACAGGGAAAAGCCCCGGATGAAAACTTCGATCCTTTGAAGTACGCTGTGAAAAAAGCTCATAGTTTGGGAATGGAACTTCACGCATGGCTCAATCCTTATCGCGCGGTTCGCAAAATAGGTCTTTACGAAATCTCTCCAAAGCACGTTTCAATTAAACATCCCGATTGGATAATACAAATAGGAGATTTTAAATTTCTGAATCCGGCTCTTGCCGAAGTGAGGAATTATGTAACCGACATTGTAGAATACATTGTAAGCAGATACGATATCGACGGGATTCATCTCGACGATTATTTTTATCCTTACACTCCGAATGAAATAAGCCGAGAGGATTCGGTGAATTTTTTAACCGATCCCCGCGGGTTCGACAGCATTTCCGATTGGCGGCGGGATAATGTAAATCTTCTGATTTCGGCAATATATAAAAAAATAAAAGAGATTAAACCGTTCGTCCGCTTCGGCGTTTCTCCTTTCGGCATTTACAAAAATAATGCGCCCGAAGGAATATCCGGATATTCCGGATACGATAAAATTTACTGCGACCCGTTAGCTTGGGTAAAAAACAAATCGGTCGATTATTTGTCGCCGCAGTTATATTGGAAAAGGAGCGGACCGCAGGATTTTACGAAACTGTTAAAATGGTGGAGTGAAAAATCAAACGGAGTAAGCGTAATTCCCGGTTTATCTGTTTACAAAATAAAGATGAAAGACTGGGACGCGGAAGAACTTCCCGGGCAAGTGAATTTATCGCGCGACGTTGAAGGCGTCGGCGGAACAATCGTTTTCCGCGCAGGAAGTTTACCCGGCAATCCGAAAGGATTTTCAGATTCGCTTAAATTTTCACTTTACAAGGAAAAAACTATTCCCGTTAATTTTTATTCGAACGTCTATCCTTCCGCTCCAAAATATTCATATTACTCCGTTAAAAATGATTCCGTCATCGAAATTCATAATTTGAGTAATTATACCGGAAAATTCGCCGTGTTTAATTCCGCAGGAAAAATTGCGGTAGTTTCTTACAGTTCCACTATTCAAATAAAAGCGGCAGAATTGGGAAACAAGTTTTCCCTAAAAAATATCTCACGCTTCGACGCTGTAAATGGAAACGGAGCCGGCTTTAATTTAACCGCCAAAACTAAGGAGATAACGATGATTTATCCGGCTGACGGAAGCGAAGTGAATTCCGAATTTAATGCGACATTTAATGTGCCGAATAACTTGATAAGATTTATAATTGTAGAAACATCTTCGGATTCTTCGTTTGCGAAGGACTTTGGAATTCAATTAATTGATTACAGCTCCGGTTCGCAGAAGGTTAAAATAGATAAAAAAGAGAAATTTTTTATGCGTCTTTTCCCGATTGACGAAAACGGAAAGCTGCATGAGGTTAAGTCTGTTGAATTAATTCCGAAATAGAACTATTTTCTATTTGCGTATTCCTTTTGGAATGAATAATTTTAGGAAACTTAATTAGTTCGATGGAAAAATTAGAATTCGAAATAGAAAGCAAATACGAAAATGTCGCCTTTGCCTGCGATAGAGCTAAGGAATTTTGTATGGACGCTGGGCTTTCGGAAAATGAAAGCATTAACGTTGAAATTTGCCTCGACGAAGCTTTGAATAATGTGATTAAACATTCTTATAAAGCGGAACCGGGGAACAAAATAATTCTGAAATTTATCCGCGATAAAGAAAAAATCGCGATAGATATTATCGATTTCGGGTTAAGCCGAACCGGGAAACCGAAACCGGAATTGGATTTTGATCCGGATGACATTGATAATCTTCCCGAAGGCGGAATGGGACTTTTTATTATTGAACAATTAATGGACGGAACTAATTATCGTGTTGAAAAAGAGAGGAATATTTTTTCTTTAATTAAGAACCTTAACGATTAAGCGATTGTAAAAAAGATTCTTAGAATAAAACTTTATATTAGCCCGGAATTTATTTGATTAAAACAATATTATTACTAATTATTTTCAGTTTAAGTATTTCATACGCGCAGGATTCGACAAGAAGCGAAGCTTTTAAGCGGAAACCTTTCTCCCGAAGGAGGCAAGTTTTCCATCCGAAATATCAATCGTATCCGCTTGTTGCCGGTTATTTATTGAATAAAGAAGCCAACAACGGCGACCCATTCGCGCAGCACGAATTGGGAATTAGATATTTGATGGGACGGGGCTTTAAAGCCGACACGGCAAAAGCCGTTTACTGGATTCAAAAAGCGGCGTCTCAGAAATTAGCCACAGCCGAATTCAATTTGGGAATTATGCTGCTTAACGGAATCGGCGCTCCCTGGAATCCGTTTGAAGCGTTCAGAAATTTCGGCAAAGCCGCCGAAGCCGGTATGCCTGAAGCGGCATATATTTACGGCACAATTTTTACCGATAATTTGGTTGTGAACCGCAATTTGGACGAAGCTTATAAATGGGTTTCCCGGGCGGCAGACAAAGGCATTGCGGCGGCGGAAAAATTAAAAACCAGATTAGAAGAATATGGCGTCAATAAATCCGATTCGGCTAATCCGGATTCGGCGGGAACAAAGCCGCCTATATACGATCCGGCAAACGAATTAATTTCAAACAATTGGACTTTGGAGTTCGCCGAATTTGATCAGGATACGTTAATTAATTCAAAAGAAAAAGACGTGGTGGAACAGTTGCTGAAAAAGAAATCGAATGAATTAAAAAAATTCATAGGATTTTCCCGCGGAACGGATTCCCTAAAAGACACAACCAATATCGGCATTCTCAAATTAGCCGCGCGTAACGGAAGCCCGGAAGCGCTTACTTTATTGGGTAAAACCTATGAATTGGGAATAAACACATCGGAAAACAGAATTAAAGCCGTATATTATTATTTGAGAGCGCTGAGGCTTGGAGCCAGAAAACCGTTTTCGGTTCTTATTGAAATCAGTAAAGATAAATCTTTTTTCGAGGACTTAAAAAAAGCGGTGGACTCCGGAAGCGCGGAAGCAATGTACGTTTGGGCGGCTTTAACATCATACGGATTTGATTTCCAGTTAACTTTCAAACAAGCGCTGGACCTTCTTCTAAAAGCGTCGGAGCAAAATCATATAGCATCTTTAATTGAAACGGGAATAGTTTACGTTACCGGCACAATTGTGGAAAAGGATACAGCGAAGGCAATTGAATTCTGGCGGAGAGCTTACGAGTTGGGAAGCGTTGAAGGTAAGATCAGAAATATTTTTCTAACAATTGTCCGGAATAAATTTAATTTCAAAAATTCGGGAGAAATTAAATTCCTTGAGAAAACCGCAAACGGCGGTTCGGTTATCGGGCAATCGGTTCTGGCATATTGTTACGAACATGGATACGGAGTTCCGCAAAATAAAGCCCAGGCAAGCCAGTTATACCGCGGCGCCGCGGCGCGAGGCAGCGAAGCGGCTTATTCCGCATTGAAAAAAATGTACGACGATATTCGTCCCGATGATGATATATTCCAAATTTACGAATGATTTAATTTTATAAAATAACCGGAGAATAAAATGAATTATAGACAATTCGGTTCAACGGAACTTTATGTAAGCGAAATTGGCTTTGGAGCTTGGGGCATAGGCGGCGCGGCAATGGCGGGCGATATCCCGATAGGATGGGGTGAAACCGACGATGCCGTTTCCAAATCCGCTCTGATTAAAGCGCTCGATTTAGGCGTTAATTTTTTCGATACCGCCGATTTTTACGGTCTCGGTCATTCGGAGGAATTGATCGGAAAGGTTTCTAAAGGAAGAAAGGATATAATAATAGCTACTAAAGTCGGACATAAAATCAGCCCGGAGGGAATAGCAACCGACTATTCGGGGAAGCATATTATCTCTTCGTGCGAGGCGAGTCTTAAAAGATTAAAGCGTAATCACATCGACTTTTATCAGCTTCATTCGGCAAATATGAACGACCTCAACAATGGAGAATGTATTGAGGCGATGAGCAAATTAATGTCCCAAGGTAAAATTCGTTATTGGGGAATTTCATTAAATACTTTCGATCCCTTCCCGGAAGCGGAATATTTCATGGAGCATGAAATCGGTCACGGATTTCAATTAGTTCTTTCAATAATTAATCAGCGTTCGCTGCCGCTATTGCAGAGAGCCTCGGAAAAAGGTTATGGAATAATCGCGCGGATGGCTTTGCATTTCGGACTTCTCACGGGCAAATTTTCGGAAGATACAAAATTTAAGCGGAATGACCATAGAAGTTTTCGATTAACGGAGGAAATAATCTCGGCGCTGAATCCGCATTTGAATAAAATATGGGAACTCTGCGATTATTATGAAATAACAAAAACCGGATTAGCTTTAAGTTTTCCGCTCTCGTATCCGGAAGTTTCCACGGTTATTCCGGGAATAAAAACGCCAGAACAAATTGAGATGAATACTTCCAAAATAGTTAGGCTGAATTCGGAAGACTTGTCTTTTCTGGAAAATTATTTTCTGCATCATTTGGACGGTATAGTTGACAAAATGAAATAGTATAAAAGTACATTTTGTCTCAATTTTGAGAATGGATTTGCAAAGGTAAGATTTTCCCCAAATTTAAAATGATTTAAAGATTTTTTCATTAGTTTCGATGTACTAATTTTTGGGGATTTATCAGAAAATTCGACGTTTTTATCTGTATGTCTCTATTCATTGAAAAATTTTACTATTATATATTATTTGGTCTGATTATTGTTGATTTCTAATTCTGACTACTGAGAGAGAAATATGAAAGAATACATTTGGAAAATTCTTCTTTTTGTTATGATGGTATTCGTCATAATTGCCGGGATCACATTTCCGATTGTTCCGCGACCGGAACATTGGTACGAGTTTCCGCTTATTCCCGGATTAGAAGAAAAAGCAAAAATCATTTTTTATCATGTGCCTACCGCCTGGCTGGCGGTTGTTGCGTTTTTAAGCGCGATGATTTACGGGATTCGTTATTTAATTAAGAAAGACCTTGACGACGACGCCAAGTCCAATGCGGCTCTTCAATTAGGAATGGTTTTTTGCATTTTGGCGACAATTACGGGTTCTATATGGGCTAAATTTACTTGGGGTTCGTTTTGGCATTGGGATCCGCGGGAAACGAGTATTTTTGTACTGCTGCTTATTTACGGTTCGCTGTTCGCTCTGCGTTCGGCAATTGAAAACGAAGATAAACGCGCCCGGCTGAGCGCGGTCTATTCAATATTCGCGTTTCTTACCGTGCCGTTTTTCGTTTTTATTATGCCGAGAATTATGACGGGTCTGCATCCCGGCTCGGCTAATGATACTAATTCCGGTCCCGTTGTGGATTTTAAGATGAATGCGAACATGATGCTTGTTTTTTACTTGTCGCTCATCGCGTTTACTATTTTATATTATTGGATGTGGAAAATGAGCTATCGCTCAATTATTATTAAAGAAAAATTATTAAAGAAGATTACAGAGGTATAAATTGGAAGGATTATATTCATTTTTTGATCACAATTCTATTTACATTGTGATGGTTATTTTGTTAGTTATATGGTTTGGCGTTTATGCCTTTTTATGGAGTACGGACAAACGATTAAAAGAAATAGAAAAAGAAATAAAGGAGCAGTAAGATGAAAAGCAAATATATATTCGGCGGAATTATTATTGTAGTTTTTTTGGGATTGATGGGATATCTTTTAACCCAGACAAACATAAGCTACGAAAATGATTTCACACAAGTAATGAATTCAAAAACTACCATAAAAGCTACCGGCGCATGGGTAAAAGAGAAACACTACAGCGTTGATAAGCAAAAAAATCTCCTCACTTTTTATCTCCGCGACGATGAGGGAAATGAAATGAAAGTTGTGTACAAAGGAACCATTCCGAACAACTTTGAATCGGCTACTACGATGGTTGTAACCGGCAAATATCACGACGGATACTTCGAAGCGAACGATATTCTAACCAAATGTCCTTCAAAATACGAAGCCACATATGAAGAGTCCGAAAATTCTTAAAAGATAGAAAGGCAGTTATTTATGATAGGCAATATCTTACTAACGCTTGCTCTGCTGGCAAGCGTTTTTTCAATGGTAATGTATTATCTCACATTAAAAGGTTATACAAATACATTAAAACCTGCGAGAATCGGTTTCCATGCCACAGCAATTGTCGTAATCATTGCCTCGGCAATTTTACTTCAAGCAATAATTACTCACCAATACCAATATAGATACGTTTTTAATTACAGCAACAGCGATCTGTCATTCGGGTTATTAATGTCAACTTTTTACGCCGGGCAGGAAGGGAGTTTTATGTTATGGCTTCTTTTAACTGCAATTATCGGCGTAATTCTTATGGAATACACATCTAAACGGGAAAATTTGGAACCAGCCGTGATGATGGTATTTTCTCTTTCTACGGCATTCCTCGCTTTAATGGTAAATCCGCTGTTGAAAAGTCCGTTTAATTATATATGGACCGATCCTACTTTTGTAAGTTCGGTAAAAATAAATTCGGCTTATTTATCCGTTCCGTTTTTACAGGGCTTCATATTCACCGATAATTCCAATAATCAAACGTTCATAAAAGTAAGTTCCGAGCTTATCGGAGTTCTCAAATCATCCGGCATTCCTCTCGAAAACTTCATTGTTGCCGGAAAAGGATTAAATCCTCTGCTGCAAAATTTCTGGATGCAAATCCATCCTCCGATGTTGTTTGCCGGATTTTCCTTGAGCACTGTTCCATTCGCGTTCGCGTTCGCTTCATTAATCAAAAATGATTATAAAAGCTGGGTGAAACACGCACTGCCTTGGACGCTTGCATCAATGATGATTCTCGGTTTGGCTATTATGCTCGGAGGTTATTGGGCATACGGAGTTCTCGGCTGGGGCGGATATTGGGGATGGGATCCCGTGGAAAATTCCAGTTTCGTTCCGTGGCTTGTTGGAACCGCTTTAGTCCATACAATGCTCGTTCAAAAGAAGACCCAGGCAAAGGACGGCATAGGAAGATATGCGAGAACGAATCTGATTTTAGGAATGCTCACATATCTGCTCGTTCTTTACAGCACCTTTTTAACTCGAAGCGGAATATTAGGCGACGCTTCCGTGCATTCGTTTGTTGACCCCGGAATGATGGTTTATCTGTTATTGATTATCTTCGTGCTCACTTTCACATCCATCGGTTTCGGTGCGATAGCATGGAGGTGGAAATCTTTAAATGAACTTTCGATTAAGGAAGATAATTTAATCAGCCGCGAACTCGCTTTGTTCACCGGAGCGGTAACGCTGATGGCGGCGGCAATTATTGTGCTTGTGGGAACCTCAACGCCAATATTCGGTACTTCGGTGGAAACCCGTTTTTACAATGAGATGAACCTTCCAATCGCTATTATAATTGGTTTGTTGAACGGTTTGAGTTTGCTTATTAAATGGCGGACCTCCGACGGAAAAAATCTATTAAAACAAATAATAAATCCCGCAGCAATCGCATTGGCGCTTACCGCCGCAATTGCTTTATTCGGCGGCGTCAATAAGGTAATGCTTGTTATTCTCACATACACAACGCTTTTTTCTTTGGTTGTTAATTTGGAAATTGCTTACAAAATATTCAAAGGACGTAAATCTCATATGGGAGCTTATGTTGCTCATACGGGTTTAGGACTCTTTCTTCTTGGAGTGATTGCAACGGGAGGATTTACTCAGCAAGTATCCGTTGACCTTGTTAAAAACCAAAAAACCGAAGTGTTCGGTTACAATTTGACGTTTACCGGATATTCTCCGATAGAGAACGGAAAAAAATTCGCGTTTAAGGTTTTAGTTGAAGACGGCTCTTCTTCCAATATAGTTTCGCCAGTAATGTATGTTTCGGATTTCAACAATAGTTTGATGCGCGAGCCGGACATATTGAACCGACTTACGAAAGACATCTATGTAGAACCTTTGGGTTTCAGCGAAAACTCTCAGAAAGGAACATCCGGAGAAACATTCAACTTGAAAAAGGGCGAATCTATTAATTTCAATGGAGCAGAGATCACCTTTAATGAATTTCAACGTTCCGAAAATGCTATTGAAGCGATGCAGAAAGGAGACGATTTTTATATCGGCGCGGACTTAATAGTTGAGAAAAACGGTAAGATTTACAATGCTTTGCCAAAATTCCAGAATAAAAACGGAAAGCGATCCTATACCACCGATAAAATTGAGGAGGCTGATTTAACATTTCGGCTTTCTTCGCTTAGCGCCGCGGGTTCTATCGAATTAGTTGTTGCGTCGTTAACCAATTCTCAAAGTAACGCTACGAATGATGTATTGAGCGTGCAGGCTTCAGTTAAGCCGTTTATCAATTTGGTATGGCTCGGTACAATATTAATGGTTTTCGGATTCTTAATTGCGGTAAAAAGGAGAGTTTCCGAAAATAAATAGCGGTTATTTTTTCAATAAAAAAGGCGGGTAATGCCCGCCTTTTTTATACCATTTTAACAATTGGTAAAAGTACTATAATCTTTGTTCCATAGTCAACTTCGCTTTCTATTTCAATTTTTCCGTCCAGCGATTTAACTAATGTATGAACTAAGGAAAGCCCTAAACCGAAACCGTATATCCCCAAATTTTCGGTCTTTTCACTTCTGAAAAATCTCTCGAATATTTTTTTCTGATCTTCCCTTGATATCCCGATTCCGTGGTCTTCAACAACAATCCTAATCCATTCCAATGTTTCCTCCACTTTGATATTTATCGGCGAATCTCCGGTAGAATATTTTATTGCATTATCTATTAAATTATAAAATATTATTGAAATGTATTCGGGACTTCCGGTACAATAAATATCTTCGGGGCAATCAAAAACAATATTCTTATGTTCTTTGTACAAAGGAATAATTTCCCGCGAAATCATTTTAGAAAGATTAAATATTTTCTGTTTTTGATTTCTTAAAGTATTCTGCCTTGCCAAAATAAGCATGGACTTAACAATATTTATCATTCGCGTGGATTGATCTTTCAGCATATATAATCCTTCCGAGTATTCATCCTTCGTTCTGTCTTTTCGCAACATGAACTCTAGTTCCGATTTAATGGCAGTAAGCGGAGTCATTAATTGATGCGACGCATTGTCGGTAAAATGAGCGATACGGTCAATCTGCTCTTCGAGTCTCTCAAAGAGAGAATTTAGCGTTTCTTTCAAACTATAAAGCTCATCGTTTGGAACAATATCGAGCGTTATTCTTTCTCTTAGATTCGAAGCGGTGATTTTATTGGCTATTTCAATAATTTTATGAACCGGTTTGAAAGAACGGCGGATTAGAATAAGAGAAATGAAAATTACAAGACCTACAACAAACGGAAAAGTAACAATATTAATTATCATTATTTTATAAACAACCTTATCAAACACTCTGTCTATGGCGGCAACTTTCATTAAGAAAACTTCTCCGGTCACTTCATCGTAAATTTTAGTATAACAGACACGCAGGTCATAATCGTCAACGTTGGAATTTTCGATGTGATATTTTTCACTGAAATTAAATTTATCTTTGGGAAGATAATTCAACTTCCGAGTATTGGGACTTCCCCAAAGAACACGTCCGTCTTTTGAATATATTTGGACAAAAAACGGATCTTCGGTCATTCCCATTAAATCCGTTTCTTCAAGCTCTTTAGGATTATCGACGATAAATAAAGAGTTTTCAATATGGAAAGCGAGGGCAATATGTTCCGTCTCGTGCCTAAGCCTGCTATCAGTTGTTTGATTGAGAAAGTAGCTGATTAAAGCGATTAAAAATAAATTAAAAATAAGATGAAGAATTATCATTGTAATGGAAAATGATAAAGCGGTTCTTTTAACAGTTCTGGAGAACCTTAAATTTTTCAACTCATTCAGAAATGAAAAGATAGCCTTCACCATAAATAGTTTTAATAAATTTTTTACCGGAAACGTCTTCTAATTTTCTTCTAAGATTTTTAACGGTCACTTCAATTAAATTAGTAGTGGGCTGAAAATTAATATCCCACACATTTATACACAAATCCTCTTTGGAAATAATAACTCCTCTATTTTCCAATAAGTACTTTAATAACTCAAATTCCTTCTCGGTCAGTCTTTCTATCCCGGTAGGAGAAATAATTTTTCTTTCCATCAAATCGAGAGAGCAGCCGCTAAATTCCATTATGTTTAAGGATGACACATACCTTCTGTTCACGGCTTCAATACGCGCTAATACTTCCTCGAAAGAAAAGGGTTTTGTAATGTAATCGTCGGCGCCGACTTTGAAAGCGTCTATTTTATCTGATACATCCGAAAGCGCCGTTAAAAGAATTACCGGGATTCTATCGCCTCTGTCCCTTAATTCCTTAAGCACTTCTAAGCCGTTTTTTTTCGGCATTCTCCAATCCAACAAAAGTATATCGAATTGGATTTCGTCCATTAAATGAAGGGCTTTCTCACCGTCTCCGGCTATCATTACGTTATGTCCTTCATCGAGAAAATTCTTCTTCAATGAGATAGCAATTTGCGCTTCATCTTCGGCAATTAAAATTTCCATACAAGTCCTAATAATTTAAAACAAAAAATATGAATTAAATCAACAACTTCAAGAAAACAAAGATGAATTTTTTTTAATAATTTCAAATTGAATACGGCTAAAAATACCGAAGTTGGAGGCATTTAAAATTGAATATTTTTAGCGCGAGTTATTTTATTTAGAAAAGAAAAAAATATTCGTTTAAAATCAGTATTCTGCACAATGTTAAGAATATGTCAACTAAAACATCGAACAGATTAAATTGTGCCAAAAAACTCCCAATTCTGTTGTTTTGTCTCATATTCGCACATTTAATTCTGAAAATATTTTAATAATTATTAATGATAAATATTTATATCACTTAATTATTTTTTGACAAAGAATAATAAAGTATTCTTTTATCTTATTAATTGTTTTATTATTTTATGCAAAAGATAATATAACAAATTGTTCTTATTATCTTTTTAATTGTTTAATTATTCTCAGTAGGAGGAAATAATGAAAAAAACTCTACTTTTTTTCGTGCTTGTGGTTTTCGGCGGCACAATTTGGGCGCAGACTTATGTTGGACCCGAAAAGTGTTTAACCTGCCATGTAAACCCAACAGGTGTTCCATCGGATAAAACCGGTTGGAGAAACACATTGCACGCAAACGGGTACTCCGCAGTCTTGGATGACACTTATTCGATGGTAATCGAAAAAGGTGTTGTTGCGGATTACGATCAAAACGGAGTTGACGACTTCAAAGACGGTCTCAATTTCAACAATATTTCATCTGCATTTGACGTTTACAAACCTAACGCTCCTATCTTAGGATATGACGCTACTAATGGTTATACAATAACCATTGGCGAAGTAACAAGTCGGGTTTATTTAACATACGGCGGCAGCGGAATGTGGAAACAGCGTTACGCTCTTAGAATCAATACTGCTCAGGGTGAATCCAAAGATTTGTATATTTCCCCTATTCAGTATAACGAAACAACTCACGAATATGTTCTTTATCATCCCGACGCTTGGTATGATAGCAACAATCTACCTGTTTTCAAATCTACTTCCACTTTAGCCGACGCAGCTACAAACTCCAGAAGTTTGGCAAAAGGCTGTTCCGGATGCCATGCAACCGGATTAACATTAGACCAAACAACTGACGGCGAGTGGGTTGCCCATCCTGCCGGAGTTGACGAAAACATTGCTGCATTCCAAAACAATCCAAGTTATTTTGATTTAGACCAAGACGGTCATTTAGATCAGATTAACACCGGCTGCGAAAGATGCCACGGTCCGGGCGGAGATCATGCAAGTACCGGAGATAAAACAAAAATTAATAATCCTGCCGATTTCACAGTTGACGAAGTTAACAACTTATGCGGAATGTGCCACAGCCGCGGAAAGAGCAAACCTAATAACACTTTCAGCTTTGCTTATAACGACGCCGATATGATTAGTCCTGAATTAGGCGATATGGTCGATGATTTTTACACAGACGGCGGCGGATATTGGGGCGACGGCAAAACATCTAAAAGCCACCATCAGCAGTTCCGTGATTTCTACAAAAGCGTAATGGCAACAAACGCAATGGAACAAGTTGCATGCTATAGCTGTCACGACCCTCACGGCTCGAAAAACGAGCACATGGTTGTTGAAGAAGTTGAAGAAGAAGACGCTAACGGCAATCCTATTGTTATTCCTACAGACGTAGATAACAATACGCTTTGCTTATCTTGTCACTCAACTCATGGCGACTTCCAGGGTATCTCTAAAGAGATGGTAGTAGATTACGCTAACAACGTTAGCGCGATAGGCGCTATTGTTTCTGAGCATTCACGGCATCCTTATGATCCGGAAGGCGACGGCACTTCAAGATGTACAAATTGCCATATGCCTAAGGTTGCTAAGAGCGCTGTAGAATATGATATTCACAGCCACACATTTATTCCTATTGGTCCTGAGAATACAAAATTATACAATATGCCTAATTCATGCGCAGTAAGCTGCCACGCTAAAACAAATTATCCTAACTTCGGAATAGCAATGACTTCCGCAGACTTTACGGATTGGGCCGGAACAAATCAGCAAGCATTAGCTGATTCTCTGCTTCATTATTATGGACCTAACGGAATTTGGTGGAATCTTACTTCTGTTCACTTCACTGATCTTGAAACGCCTAAGAACTTTGAATTGAATCAGAACTATCCAAACCCGTTTAATCCGTCAACAAAAATCAGCTTTGCAATTCCCACTCAGTCACATGTTAAATTGACTGTTTACGACGCATTGGGTAATGAAATTGCCGTATTGGTTGACGAGACAAAAACCGCCGGAAATTACTATGCTGTATGGAACGCGGCAAACAACGCTTCCGGGGTTTATTTCTACAGATTAGATTCCGACAATTTTACGCAAGTAAGAAAAATGATGCTTGTTAAATAAATTACCTTTTTATTTCAAAGGCTGCTTTTGCGAGCAGCCTTTTTTTGTATAATTTGTTGGTGTTTTATAGTGATTTAATGTGGTAGAATAATTATGGCTAAGAAGAAAAGAAATTATTTATTGATTAGTTTAGGCGGATTAGCCGCATTAATAATAATTACATTTATTTCAATAGAAATTACATCACAGCCTTCCTTTTGTAAAACATGTCACTATATGGAACCTTATTATCAGAGCTGGAAGCAGAGTGTACACAGCGATGTGAAATGCACTCAATGTCATTTCCCGCCCGGATTAGCGGGTACAATTAGGGGTAAGTTGGAAGGACTTGTTCAGGTTGTAAATTATATTTCAAGTTCGTATTCAAGAAGAAAACCATGGGCGGAAATTGAAGACGCGTCATGTCTGCGCAGCGGTTGCCATGAAACTCAAAAATTAAATACCGACGTAGTTTACAAAGGAGTTCATTTCAATCATAAAAAACATTTAAACAATATGCGAAGAGGTAAAAAGCTAAGATGTACAAGCTGCCATTCGCAGATTGTTCAAGGCGAGCACATTAAAGTTACCGAAACGACTTGCTTCCTTTGTCATTTTAAGGAAAGTGAATTCCGCACTAAAAATTTTATTAAAAAAGTTTCTGATTGCCATAATTGTCATAAATGGGAAAACTTCACAAAGGAAGAAAGAGCAAAGTTTAAATTTGATCATACCATGGTTATAAACAATAAAATTGAATGTAAAAGATGCCACATTGATACTATTGTTGGGGATGGTTATGTGCCTAAGGAAAACTGTTATAATTGCCATTGGGATATTGAGAGACTCGGTCTATATGATGAGCTGGATTTAATACATACTACTCATATTGAGAAACATAAAGTCGAATGTACTCAGTGTCATTTACCTATTCAACATAAATTAACAAAACTTGACCCTGAAAAAGATCTGGCATGCGGCACATGCCACGAAGACATGCACCACGAACAAAAAGCATTATTTACCGGACAAAAGATTGACGGTATAAAAGGCGACGCAAATCCAATGTACTTGGTTGGACTGGAATGTGCAAGTTGTCATATTTTTCACGACGAAATAGCCAAAGATAGCGGCGTAATGCGGGCAAACCCAAAATCTTGCGAAACGTGTCACGGCAAAGGATACGGTCGTTTATTAAATATGTGGAAGGAAGCTACTGCAGAAAAAATGAGCGAGCTAAATTCTAATTTGAGAACCACGAAAAATTTGCTTAGAGGAAAAAATAAAAAAATCATTCAACTTACAAAAGAAAATATTGCAAATACCGAAAGAATATTACACGTGCTTAAAGAAGGAAAAGCAATACACAACACGAGGTATTCTTCTGAATTAATGAATCAGGGAAACAAATATTTGAACTCGGCTCTAAAAATAATGAACGCGGGAATTACTTTTGAGTATGATTCTTCCTCTTCCCAACTTGTAAGCGAATGCAGAAATTGCCATATCGGAATTGAGGACATAACTGTTAAACACAACAATAAATTGTTCCGGCATGGCAGGCATTTGAAATTAAAAGGCGTCGATTGCCAAACATGCCATACAAATAAAAGCCGTCACGGCGAGCTGAAACTAAGCGACAGCCAATGTGCCTCGTGTCATCATAAGGCGCCTGAAAAATTAGACTGCAAAACTTGTCACAAAATCGAATTTGAAATCCAATCCGGCAACTTCATGGAAATTAGAGAAGCGGATATTATGTTCGACGCTGAAATCAGTTGTACGGACTGCCATCAGCCAAACGATAAAATTGAAAAGCCGGGTAAAGAATTCTGCGCCGATTGCCACGACGAAGAATACAATACGACCAAGGACGAATGGATTAAAAACTATAGTTCGCTTGTATCTGAAGTTCAGAATAAATTCGATAAGCTCGGTTTGATTTACAGGAAAGAATTCCCGAAGAAGATTCTCACTCTGCGAAATAAATTCAACCTTATTCAGAAATTTTCCGCTAAAAGTTTGCATAATCATTTTCTTATTATTCAAGCTTTGGATCAAATTAATGAAACATTAAAGGAATATTTCATCGGAGAATAATATTTTAAAACCGGGATTGAGATAGGCTAAAAACAAAAATTTTTTCTCATTTAGAGCTAAATTTTCTATTAATTATAAAAAATGAGAAAAAATTAAAATATGGTCTGCAAAATATGCTAAAATCGAGTGGATTAGCGGCACAAATATTGCGGAAATATTTTTAACGATCACAGTGAGAGTGAAATGATTCTATCGTTTCACAATTGAAATCATGAATGAAAATTTACCTTTAAAAATATTAGACTCTCTTTCCGAAGGCATTATTACCCTCGATAAGGAATTTAAGATTACATTTATTAATTTGGCTGCCGAAAGAATCACGGGTTTGAAAAAAGACGAGATTTTCGGAACGCTATGCAAGGCTGTTTTTCGTCCGGATTATTGTAGAACCGGATGTCCTATCAGGAGTATTTTAGAGACGGGGAATAGCATTTTTAATTTTAAAAATAAAATAATTACAAGCGAAAAAGAGGAAATTGACGTTAAAATAAACGCCACAGTTCTTCGGGACGAAAGTTTAAGACCTATCGGTGGAGTGATTTCATTTACCGATATATCCAAAATGAAAAATGTGGATAAAATATTGAGTGAAAGCTCGGATTTTTATGGTACTGTTGGAAACTCTCCGCAAATGAATGAAATTTATGAGTTAATTAATGAAATTTCAGATTCCGATGTGCCTGTTTTAATACAGGGTGAAACAGGAACGGGGAAGGAATTGATTGCAAATGCAATTCAAATAGCAAGTAGAAGAAAACGCAATCCGTTTCTAAAAATAAATTGTGCGGTTTTTCCGTCTGATTTGCTTGCCAGTGAATTATTTGGACACGTAAAAGGTTCGTTTACAGGCGCAGTTAGAGATAGAAGCGGAAGGTTTGAACTTGCAAATACAGGCACTGTATTTTTGGATGAAATTTCGGAAATGTCCTTGCAAATGCAATCACATCTTTTAAGAATTCTGCAGGATGGAACTTTTGAAAGAGTAGGTGATTCAATAACAAGAAATACAGATGTCAGGGTAATAGCAGCAACAAATATTGATATTGAAAAAGCAATTCAAGAAAAAACTTTTAGAGAAGATCTGTTTTTTAGAATAAATGTAGTTCCAATATACTTGCCGCCGCTGCGGAAAAGGAAGGAAGATATTCCTTCGCTTGTAAGTCATTTCATAAAAAAATTCTCGATAATTTATAATAAACCTATTGAGGGAATTGAGAATGAAGCGTTAAATTTTTTGATTAATTATAATTGGCCGGGAAACATTCGTCAATTAGAAAATGCAATTGAGTATGCGTTCGTTCGCTCTCATCAGAATAACAAGATTAGCAAATGTTGTCTTCCTCAATATTTGCGGAAGGATCAAGAATGCTATAATGAAGAATTACCCGTGCAGCATCACGAGTATATTTCAATGGGAAAACTATTGAATTTACTTGATGCCAATGGCTGGAATAAAAGTAAAGTAGCCGATATGCTCGGAGTAAACAGAACTACTGTTTGGAGAAAAATTAAGTATTTCGGATTAGTCCACAAATAAAACCCGCCAAGAAGCAACACTTTTGCAACACTTCGCAACACGTCCTCAACTTATTGTATAACAACAACTTAGAAACAAGTAAAATTATTGCATCACTTCTGCAACAATAATCATTTCGTATTTATGCTAAATTACCACATTTTCTAATGGCAAGATTATTGTAGATTTAGTATTGTTATGAGTGAAATGTTAGCAAATCAATATTTTATATCGGGAAGATATTTTGAGGCATTTGAGGAATATTCGAGATTGCCGAAAGAGAAGCGGGATAATCTTATGATTAGAAAAAAAATGATAATTAGCACGACTATGAATGAAAATTTCGAGAAAGCATTATCATTACTTAAAGAATTGGTATTAAGGGATTTTAGCTTATTTAAAAATGAAATGAAAACTACCGACGTAGAATGTCTTTGTAAGGAAATAGTTAACAAATTAGAAATTCAAAATAAACAAAAAGTAGAAAGTGCGGATAAGAAAAAAATGCAAATTGCAATATTAAATTTTTTCTACAATCAGGATAAATCGCTGGAATATTTCAAGAAATTCGAATACTCGAATTATTCGGATATAGTTCAGCCTTTTTTACAATCAATAAATAGTATCAAACAATAAACAATGGAGTTATGATATGAAAACTTGTTTCAACATTTTTAGCATTTTTGTTTTTAGCTTTTTCCTCTCCGGTTATATTTTAGCACAGACAAGTTGTGGACTGTGTCACAATAGTACTGTGGATAGTAATTTTACTACTTGGCTACTAACTCCCCACGCCAATTCACAGAAAAATGCACCTGAACTTGCTGGTGATGTAGGCCATTCTCCAGAAGAACAAATTGCAGATGAAGACTGCATTTCCTGCCATGGTCCAATGGCTGTCCGGGAAAATGGCGGAATGACTGAAGCAGAGGCATTGGGCTATTTTTACACAACTGCTACGGTAAGTGGAGTAGCAGATGATGGAACTCCTTACGATGTGGGTGATTTTTATCCGGGTACGGTTAATCAGCATGAATCGGAATGGCCGAATATTAATTGTCAGACATGTCATAATTATGATACAACTGCAACAAGCATGCCTACACTTAAACTGGCTCTTTTTGATTCTCATTATGTGGATCCGGCAACCGGAGAACAGGGAATTGAAAAGCCTGTCGATTCTCCGCATGAACTTTGCGGGCAATGTCATGGGAGTTTGCACGTTGAAAACCAAGGTACCGACGATACTTTCGGCGGCGGAGGTTATTATGAGTGGTCAAAGTGGGCTGCACAAAACCCAACATTAGCCGGGAATTGGAAAGGCACTAACCACCTGCTTACTGATGGATGGAAATTCAGTAAACATAGTAGGACACAAGAAGACGCAGCAAGTGAACTTGCCGAAGAGCGAGCGGGTCAAACTCCCGATGAAGTGATAAATGGCGACGATCCTGAAAATTGTATTGCTTGTCATGGTCCAACTGCGGTTGAAGCCAATGGCGGAATGACCGAAGTAGAGGCATTGACTTATTTCTTCACTACAACGGATGGGAAATTTACAACAAATACAACAGTGAAAAACGCTGCCGAATGGCAAAGTGTTGATTGTGTAGTTTGCCACGACCCGCATAATGGAACACTTGCTTATTATAATTCAAGCACAAAAAAACATGTTCCTATGGCAAATGCCGAAGAGCTTTGCGGGCAGTGCCACGGAAATCTGCGTTTCCCTGATACCGACCATTTAAGCTACAATGTTCTGCAAGGTACTGGAGCTATTGGCGTACCTGACAAAAAAACAATGCCCGGAGCAACTTGTGTCGATTGCCACATGTATGAAGATAGAACAACTTGGCCCGGAGAACATCACTTTAATCAATATATGACTCACGGACATACTTGGCAGATTATTGTTAACGGCGGAGATAAAAGTCATCATCCTGAAAATCATCCGGGCTGGACAGGCTGGAGTATGGGAGCTATTGCAGGTGATATGGCGGATTACGGCGACGGAGCCGGTAATGGTGACGCACCGCATGTTTCATCTTGCACTAAGTGCCATACTTATATGAACGCTGACGTTTCCCGTTTAACAATTCAAGGAATGCAGAGTGAATTTGCAAATTTAGACGCAACTGCAAACGAAAAAGTTGATGCTGCCGTACAATTTTTGGTTGGAAGTAATGATTCAACTAAAATTCATATGCTCGAAGATGCACAGTTTAACCTTGCTTTTGTGGAAGGCGATGAGAGCGGCGGCGTTCACAATCATAAATATACAAAGGCTATTTTAAATTATGTAATTGAAAAATCTAATGACATTGTTACAGATGTGAATGATAATTCAACTCCTGTGAAAGAATTTGCATTATATCAGAATTATCCGAATCCTTTCAATCCGACAACGACAATACAATATACAATTCCTAAGAGTTCAATAGTAACAATAGATGTTTTTGATTTATTGGGAAATAAAATAGTTACTTTAGTTAACAAATATCAAACTGCAGGAGCTCACCAAACACATTTTGAAGGTTCCAACCTTTCGGCAGGCGTTTATTTTTATAGAATGAAAGCCGGCGGTTTTGAATCATCAAAGAAATTTATTTTACTTAAATAGTAGAATATTTAAGAGGGCTGATTTTAAAAATTAGCCCTCGCTTTATATTGCTAATTCATTTCAGTGTAGTATTTTGTTGATATTCAATTGTGAAATTTAGTAAGATTATGAAAAGTATTATATGGAAAATATTGCTGTTATGTTCGACAAGTATTACTGTAATTATTGCCAACCAACAAGATAACTCAAACTGCCTTGATTGTCATTCCGATATTGAACTATCAATAGAAAGAAAAGGACATAAAATTTCTCTTTTTGTTGATGAAACGGAATTTAATCATTCTGCTCATTCGGAACTTGATTGTGTAGATTGCCACGAAGATTTTAACGCCGAAGTAATTCCGCACAAAGCCGGTGAAAATATTGTAAAAGTAGATTGTGAAAATTGCCACGACCCGGAAGATATTGGAGAAGGAATCCATAGTCAAAACTTAAACTGTTTCGACTGTCATACTAAACATAATATTCAACCTGCGGTTGAACTAATAAAATCCGGTGAAAAATTTTGCTTATCCTGCCATAAATCTTACGACGTTCAAGGTTACACACAGAGTATTCATTATAAAAGCATACAGCTTGGTAAAAAATCTCCAACTTGTATTACCTGCCATGGTAATACCGTACATAAAATAGAAAAAGTTAAATTTAGTCAGAAAGCCCTAGACAAGATATGTGCACAATGTCATGAAAATGTTATAAACCAATATGAAAAAAGTCTTCACGGAAGAGCGCTGGCACAAGGTAAGTACTTGGCGCCAAATTGTATTACTTGCCATAGCGCTCACAAAATATTATCAAACAAAAATAAAAATTCAGTAACATATAAAATGAATATTCCCGCGCTTTGCGGACGCTGCCATAAAGACGGCACTAAAGTATCGGAATTAAAAGGAATAAGTCAGACTCATATTCTAAAGAATTATTCTCAATCAATTCATGGGAAAGGGCTATTTGAAAGAGGACTTATTGTTGCGGCGGCATGTACAGACTGTCACACCGCACATAGCGTTTTGCCTCATACCGATCCAAGCTCCACTATCAATAGAAAAAACATTGCACAAACTTGTGAACAATGTCATGCGGGAATAGAGAAGGTACACAAAAAGGTGATAAACGGAAAACTTTGGGAATCTTCGCCAAATAAAGTTCCCGCATGTATCGATTGCCACCAGCCCCATGATATAAGACAAGTGATTTATGAGGAAAAATATACCGATCAATATTGCATGAATTGTCATAAAGATAAAAAACTTTCCAAGTTGGCTAATGGTAAAAAAGAATCTCTATTTGTAGATTATGCAAAACATGAAAAATCTGTTCACAAAGATAATACTTGTATAAAATGCCATACTAATATTTCAATTTCGAATAATCCGGTCTGCGAAAATAGCGGTAGAGTAGATTGCTCATCATGCCATGCAGAAGTAGTAAGTAATTATACAAAAAGCATACACGGTCAACTTCATTCAAATGGAAACGTAAACGCGCCTTATTGTACTGATTGTCATGGAAAGCATTCAATAAAATCTAAAAAAGGAGCAAACTCTCAAACTGCACGGCAGAATATTCCGGCATTATGCTCAAAGTGCCATCGCGAGGGGGAAAAAGCCGCAGTAAAATATACAGGCAAAGAACATAATATTATTAAAAATTATGAAATGAGTATCCACGGTCAAGGTTTATTAAAAAGCGGATTAGTAGTCTCTGCTACTTGTATTGACTGCCATACGAGCCATATAGAATTGCCTGCTTCCGATACATTATCATCTGTTAACCGTAAGAATTTACCCAACACTTGTTCCAAATGTCATTTAGGAATTTATGAGGAGTTTAATAAAAGCGTTCATAGTTCCAATGTTACTAAAACAGACAAAAAATTGCCCGATTGTTATAATTGTCATAAATCACATACAATTGAGAGAGTAGATAAGAATGATTTTAGACAAAGCATTGTTAGCCAATGCGGGCAATGTCACAAGGATGTAACGGAATCATATTTTGAAACTTTTCATGGAAAAGTGACAAAATTGGGTTCTGCAAAAACAGCGAAGTGTTCCGATTGCCATGGGGCGCATAATATTTTACCAACAGAAAATCCAAATTCCACATTAAGTTATCAAAACATTGTAAAGACTTGTGCAAAGTGTCATCCGAATTCAAATAGAAAGTTTGTCGGCTATTTAACACACGCAACTCATCATAATAAACACAAGTATCCATATTTATATTATACATATTTATTTATGACGATACTTCTAATCGGAACTTTTTCTTTTTTCGGAATTCATACTTTGCTATGGCTTCCCAGAGCTTTAGTCGAACGAAAAAAAGAAAAAAATAGGGAAAAGGAAAGGAAGCGGAAAAGCAATAAAAAAGAGGAAAGTGAGAATGAATAAAGATATTGTCAAAGAAAAACAATATGAGCGGTTCGATCCTATATTGAGGACTCTGCACTTATTAGTGATAATTAGTTTTTTAACATTAGCTTTTACGGGGACTACTATCAAATTTTCAGGTGTGGGAATATTCCAAACAATATCAAAATTATTGGGGGGGTATCAAGTTACAGGGTTTTTGCACAGAGTTGCGGCAGTAATTACGTTCGGATATATTGTCGCTCATTTGGGATATATGTTTTATTTAAAGAGAAAAGAAGGAAAACCATATAAATACTTTCTTTGGGGTGAAAATTCACTCATGCCTAATAAAAATGATTTTAAAGAATATATACAGACAATTAAATGGTTTTTGGGGATGAGGGAAAGGCCTTCCTATGGGAAATGGACTTATTGGGAAAAGTTCGATTATTTTGCAGTTTTTTGGGGGGTTGCAATAATTGGCGCAAGCGGATTATTGTTATGGTTTCCGGAATTTTTTACTAAGCTTGGCATTCCAGGTTTAATTATTAATATCGCCACAATAATTCACAGCGACGAAGCCCTTCTCGCTACGGGCTTTATTTTTACCGTTCACTTTTTCAATACTCATTTTAGACCTGACAAATTTCCAATGGATAAAGTTATCTTTACCGGCAGTGTTCCGATAGAAGAATTAAAAAAAGATAGACCGAGACTTTATAAGGAATTAGTTGAAAGCGGAGAATTGGAAAAACATCTTGTGGATCCGCCTTCAAAAAGATTTTTGATTGCAGTTAAAATTTTTGGATTCGCAGCATTAGCAACGGGAATTATTTTTATTATTCTAATTATTTATTCAATGGTATTCTTATATAAATAACGACTTCAATTGGGGAAATTTATGAGAATCAAATTTTATCTATACTGTTTTTTTTCGTTGATGATTTTTTCAAATGTTATTTTAGCGCAAAATGACGATTGTTTGGACTGTCATTCTGATAATGAATTAGTTAAAGAATCAAAGAGAGGAGATATTTCTTTATTTATTGACGGAACAAAGTTTGAAAAATCCGTTCATGGCGATTTGGATTGTACGGATTGCCACGAGGATTTTAACGCTGACGAGTTCCCGCATAAAGCAGGCAAAAATATCGCTAATGTGGATTGCGGTAATTGTCACGATGAAATTGCGAGTTCATTTAAAACCAATATTCATAATAGAATAAAATCCGGTAAAAGCAGAACTACACCGACTTGCATTGATTGCCATGGCAATCATTATATAGAAAAGCCTAATAATATTAGAAATAAAGGCAAATATTATTGTCGAAAATGTCATACTAATGTTGAGTTAGCGGGTGATTTCCATTCAACAAAATATTACAACGATAAATTTTGCGGAGATTGTCACGAATCTGACGAGGTAAGGAATTCTTTAAAAACTTCTATGCATATACAATTAGCCTGTTCTGATTGCCATAAATACGAAACTAATAATTTTGAAGAACATCAGAACGGGGTTAGGGGATTAAATATTGCGGCTTGTTCCACTTGTCATAAATACGAAGCGGATCAACACAGAGAAAGTATTCACGGCATATCTTTGGAGCAAGGTATTGAAGAAGCCGCTAAATGCTGGGATTGTCACGGTTCTCATAATATTAAAAATATAAATGATAAAACAAGTCCGGTTTATACACAGAATATTCCCAATACTTGCGCACATTGTCACAGTAACGCCGAACTTATGAAAAAGTATCCGAATGCGGCAAATTTACCCGTTGCAACATATAAAGAATCTGTTCACGGAAAATTACTTGCAAAAGGAGTATCCGGCGTGGCAAACTGTACATCCTGCCACGGCATTCACGATATTAAAAACATTGTTCAACCCGGCTCAAAAATTTCTCCGTTTAATATTCCGAATACTTGCAATACATGTCATCCTAAAGAAGTGGAAGATTATAGTCAATCAATTCATTGGACTTATGTTAAAATGGGAGTGAAATTAGCTCCCGTCTGCAACGACTGCCACAGCGAGCATAGTATTAAAGCAATTTCAGGCAAAAAGAATAGAAGGGCGGCGAAAATTTTAGAACAGCAAACTTGTGTTAATTGTCATCAAAATAAAAATCTGGCGATAAGATTCGGTTTAAAAGGCGGCGAGCCGAACGCTTATTACGACAGCTATCACGGGCTGGCAACTAAAAGGGGAGACTTATCAGTTGCGTTTTGCACGGATTGCCACAACGCTCACAAAATATTGCCGCAAAGTAATCCGAAGTCGTCAATCAACAAAAATAATATAGTTAAAACTTGCGGTAAATGTCATCAAAATGCAACGCCGATTTTTGCAAATAGTTATTCGCATATTAGTACAAGTCCAAAATCAGCAAAAATTGAAGGCATAGTTAAAAATATTTATTTCTGGCTTATCATTATTGTAATCGGTGGAATGTTCATTCACAATTTTATCATTCTAATTTTTGAAATTAGGAGAAAGAAAAAAACAATAGATAAATTTCCCAGAATTTCTCGTTTTAGCAGAAGCGAGGTTATTCAGCATTACTTAGTACTTGTTTCTTTTATTATGCTTGCAATTACCGGTTTTGCATTAAAATATTCTAATAGTTGGTGGTCTTCCGGTTTGGCAAATATCGGTCTTACTGAAAACATTCGACAGTTAATTCACCGCATTTCCGCAGTTACTATGGCTCTTACCGGATTGTATCACATAGCTTATGTTTTAACAAATAAACGCGGTAAAAACATATTAAAAGCATTGCTGCCTCGTTATAAAGATATAAAGGATTTTACCGGTAACTTGGCTTATTATTTAAGCATTTCAAAGCAAAAACCAAAGTTTGATAAATATGATTACACTGAAAAAGCGGAATATTGGGCTTTAATTTGGGGAACGCTTATTATGGGAGTTACGGGATTAATATTGTGGTTCCCGACAATAGTAGGTAATTGGGCGCCGAACTGGCTGATAAAAGTCAGCGAAATAATTCATTATTACGAAGCAATTTTAGCTACTTTGGCAATATTGGTTTGGCATTTGTTCTTCGTGATATTTCATCCGCAGCAATACCCGATGAGCGTAACCTGGATTGACGGAAAAATGTCTTTGGCTGAATATTTCCATCATCATAAGTACAATATGAGTAAAATAATTATCGAATGGTATAAATTTAAAAGCGGTTTAATTAATGCAGACTCACTTAGTTACGATACAAAATCTCTTTTATCATCATTGGAAACTCAAAAATTAAACGCTGATGAAATATTTGCCGAGCTAATAAAAAATGATGTTGAATTGAAAAATGTATTGGAAAAAATCGAATAAAAAAACGCGTTTTCAAAGTATTCTTCTAACAATTGATAACTTTTTATTTAGGAGAAATTATGTTAGTTCAAAATCGTCGTAATTTTCTTAAATCGGCGACAGTAATTGGTGCTGGCGTGGTTGAATTAAATTCAAGTCCGGTAAAGGCGGAAATTGAAAAGGCACATCCTGAAGACCGTATGGGCGTTTTAGTTGACACAACTATTTGTGTGGGCTGCAGAAGCTGTGAATATGAATGTAAAGTTATACATAACCTTCGGACAGATTCGTTAAATTCTTATAACGAAGACCATTCGGTATTCGATAAAAAAAGGCGTCCTGATGTTGAAGCTCTTACGGTTGTAAATGAATTTAAATTTAATAATAATTTACCGATTGACGTTAAGGTGCAATGTATGCATTGTGAAGATCCGGCATGTGTGGCTTCGTGCATTGTTCACGCGTTTACAAAACACAAAGACGGAAGCGTAACGTGGAATACGGATAAATGTATCGGCTGCAGATATTGTATGGTGGCTTGTCCTTTTCAGATACCCGTGTTTGAATACTCAAAAGCGTTTGATCCTGATATTATGAAATGCGATTTTTGTTACGACAGAACTAAAAAAGGAAAATTACCCGGCTGTGTAGAAATATGCCCGGTTGAAGCTTTAACTTACGGAAAAAGAGAGGAATTATTAAAAGTTGCAAAAAGTAGGATAAAAGAAAAACCCGAAAAATACAACCGGCATATTTACGGCGAGTATGAAGTTGGTGGAACTTCGTGGCTCTATCTATCAAAAGCGGACTTTAGCAAATTGGATTTTCCAGAACTTGATGAAGAACCTGCGCCCGGAGTATCAAAAGAAATTCAGCATGGTTTATTCAGATACTTTGTTCCGCCAATAGCCCTTTACAGTCTTTTGGGCGGAATAATGTGGATTACAAAAAAACGAATTAATCCCGGCGAAGGCGAATAAAATGGAAAATATATTCAAACCTACACAGATGAAAAAAAAGTTTATTACTCCCGGAGTTTTGATTTTTATTGTTTTGGCATTGAACGGATTAATATTTTTAGCTTTAAGAGTAATTTACGGACTTGGGTTTGTTACAAATTTGGATTATCAACATCCTTGGGGAATTTGGATTGCAATTGACGTTGCCTGCGGTGTAGCATTGGCTTCCGGCGGATTTACATCTGCCGCTTTGGGGCATGTAATGCACAAAGAAAAATACGACGTTATTTTACGTCCGGCGCTACTTACTGCAATGCTTGGTTATACTTTTGTAGCATTCGGCGTTATGGTCGATTTAGGGCGGTGGTATGATATCTGGCATCCGCTGATTTATTGGAATGAAAATTCCCCTTTGTTTGAAGTCGGTATTTGCGTGATGCTCTATCTGACTGTTCTATATATCGAATTTTTTCCGATAATTGCAGAAAGGTTTATTGGCAAAGTGAATTTTAACGGATTTCTGGAAAAGTTGAACTCCCCAATTGATTCGTTATTAAGAATGCTCAATAGAGGACTTGCAAAAACAATGTTTATATTTGTAATTGCCGGCGTTGTTTTATCAACGCTGCATCAATCATCCTTGGGGACTTTGATGATTGTTGCAACTTCCAAAATGCATCCGCTGTGGCATACGCCTATACTTCCGCTGCTATTTCTTCTTTCGGCAATTTCAGTCGGCTTTCCAATGGTAATTTTTGAATCATTAATTGCCGCACGTTCATTTAACACAAAGCCTGAAATGGAAGTATTGACAGGACTTGCAAGAATGACCGGACCGATTTTGTTTGTTTATTTCGGCTTTAAACTTGGCGATATGGTTATAAGAGGAACTTATGTTTATTTGGAAGCGATTAATTCTACAAGTATAATGTTTATGGTTGAAGTTGTTTTCGGCATAATTATTCCTCTAAGAATGTTCTTTTCCGAAAAAATAATTCATTCCAGACTCGGGCTTTTTATGGCGTCTTCTTTAGTGATTTTCGGAGTTTTTATAAATAGAATAAATAATTTTTTAGTCGCCTATAATCCGCCTTACGCTGTAAAAAGTTATTTCCCGTCGCTCGGAGAAATTTCATTAACTGTTGGTTTTATTTCTATTCTGATTCTACTTTACCGAGCCTCGGTAATAATATTTCCTGTTATCAGTCTGCCCGCAAAAAGTTTAATTCAAAAATCGAAATATGAGATAAAAGGAGGCGCCAAATGAAAAGGTTTATATTTGTCTTTTTAAGCGTTTGCTTTCTTTTATCATCAAATAATTACGCGCAGATACAGGGAATAACAAAAAATCATAAATTAAAAAATATTAAATGCTCGCTGTGCCATGCTTGCGCAAAACCAACTGCTAAATCGCCGTGCCTCAAACCGTGTCCTCGAATTGATATAATGAAAACATTTAAGTTTAAACAAAAAGGACCTGATGTTGTGGCGATAAAAAGCATTCAAAATATATACAGTTCTGTAATTTTTCCGCATAGACTTCACTCCGAAATGTCGAAAATCAGCGGCGGCTGTATTCAATGTCATCACTATAATACTTCTGCCAAACTGCATAAATGCAGATACTGTCACGAAAAAAACAGGAAAAGGGACGATATAAGCAAACCTGATTTAAAGGGCGCTTATCATCAGCAATGTATGGATTGCCACAGAGAGTGGAGTCATAAAATCGGATGTAATACTTGCCATAAATCAAAGATTGGGAATAATAAAACATCTTTGCAAAAAGAGAAAGCAAGAATTATAAAAGCTCATGAGCAATTAGATACACCCGATAAAATAGTTTATACAACTAAATCGAAAAAGGGATCAAAGGTCACATTTTTTCACAAAGAACACGTTGAGTTGTTCGGATTTGTATGTTCTGATTGTCATAAAAATGAGGTTTGCGTAAAATGTCATGACGCCGGGAATTCACTTGTAAAAAAAGCAAATCAAATCATGTCGGCTTCAAGCGATAGTTCAAGTGAATATAGACATCGAATTTGCAGGAATTGTCACGAAACCAACAAAAACTGTGCGGCTTGCCATCGCAATAAAGTGGCGCAACCGTTCAATCACGAAGACGCAACGCGTTGGAAGCTAAATAGATATCACAAAAATATAAGCTGCAAAGCTTGCCACGGAAATAAAAAACGATTTACAAAATTAAATACTCAATGCGGATTTTGTCATTCGGATTGGAATTCCGACAATTTTAATCATGATATAACGGGGATAATTTTAAGCGAGGATCACACTGTCCTTGACTGTGAAGATTGTCATGTAAATAGAAATTTTTCTGCAAATCCTTCGTGTGATAATTGCCACGATAACAAAAGTTTTCCGAATGAAATTCCAGGTAAATTATTAAAAGTGAACCGAGACAAATAGGATAAAGCGATGAAACAAGGTTTTCATAAAATCGGATTTAAATTATTAGTAGCCGTCGATATAACTGCGATCATTATTATCGGAATATATTCTTATTTTAATTTAAGGTCGCAGAGCGAAATGCTTCTTTCGGAATTTAACCGGCATGCAAATCAAATGAGTGAAACCATAAAAAAAGCTACACGAACCGATATGCTGAATAACGAGAGCTTAAAAACTCACGAAATGATAAATATAATCGCGAAAGAAAAATACATAGAAAAAATTAGAATATTTAACAAAGCCGGCGTCATTATTTATTCCAATGATGCGACCTCAATTGGGGAAAAAGTTGATAAAAAAGCGGAGGGCTGTTACGGTTGTCATTCCAAGGATAAACCGAATGAAAAATTATCATTTGCCGAAAGGACAAGATTTTTTTACTCTAACCCCGATTCATCAAAAAATTTAGGCGTAATGAATCCGATTTACAACGAACCTTCCTGCTGGCAGGCTGATTGTCATGTTCATCCAAAATCGCAAAAAGTACTCGGCGTTTTGGATATAACAATGAGCCTTAAAGAAGTAGAACAAGTTCAACGTAAAAGCGCTATTAAATTAGCTTTGTTTACAATTTCAGCAATTTTGGCTCTGAGTTTGATAATAACCTTTTTCATTAATAAATGGCTGGTTAAACCGGTAAATAAATTAATGGAGGCTACAAATCAAATCGGTTCCGGCAATCTTAATTTTCAAATTGAGCATTTGTCAAATAATGAATTGGGAATATTAGCCGGGTCATTTAATAAAATGACAAAAAAATTAAGCGAAGCAAGGCTGCAATTATTTCAGTCTGATAAAATGGCGTCGCTCGGCAGACTTGCAGCCGGAGTTGCGCACGAAATTAATAATCCGCTTACCGGTGTTTTAACCTATTCAAGTTTTTTGCAGAAACGTATGAAGAACAATCCCGAAGTAGAGGAAGACTTAAAAGTAATTGTAAGGGAAACCAAACGAAGTAGAGAAATCGTTAAAGGATTACTTGATTTTGCGCGGCAATCGGTTCCCAAAAAAAAAGAAGCCGATATAAACGACATTATTGAAAACGCTCTCAAAGTTGTTAATAATCATTTAGCTCTGAAACGTATTAGACTTGTTAAAAAATTTCAAACGGATTTACCTGATATTATTGTCGATTCAAATCAAATTCAGCAAGTATTTATTAATTTAATTGTTAATGCAGTCGATGCTATCCCAAACGGGAAAGGTGAAATTACAATTTCTACCCGAAGTATAAATCTTTCGCCCGAAGGCATTAGTATTATTAAAAATGCAGTCTGCAGAAAAAGACATATGTTAATCGATAACGAAATTAAAATCGACGGTTTGCCTCCGATAAAAGTGATGGCGTCTCAAAACGGCAGAAACGGATTTATATATCTTGACCCGATTTACGGAAAACATCATCACAGATACGATTTTGATGTGGCTGAAGGGAAAAGTGTAGAAATGTTTTGCCCGCGCTGTGAAACATCTCTAATTAATGATGAGAAAAACTGTCCGGAGTGCGGCTCAAAAATTTATTCATTCGAAGTTCCGCCGCACGGATTGTTTGAAGGCTGTACAAATAAATCATGCAGTTATGAAAAATGGGAATCTGTCGACGAATCTGGTGAAAAGGCTTATATCGAGATTAATATATCGGATAACGGAAAAGGAATACCGGAAAGTAATTTATCGCGGATATTCGATCCTTTTTTCACAACTAAAGGTCAAAAGGGAACAGGTTTGGGGTTGGCTATAATTTGGGGAATAATCGACAATCACAACGGAATTATTAATGTAGAAAGCAAAATAAACGAAGGCACAACTTTCACAATTCGTTTGCCATTATAAAAACGGATGAATAAAATGAATACGAAAGATATTTTAATAATAGACGATGAACAAATTATCAACGATGTTGTCGCTAAAATGGGGAAAGCGGAAGGCTGCTCAGTCGATACTGCGGAAGACGCCGTTTACGCTTTGGAATTATTGGGGAAGCGTAAATACAAATTAATTTTGTGCGACATTATGATGCCGGAAATGGACGGTTTTAAATTTCTTAGCGAGCTGAATAAAAGAAAAATCAATATTCCCGTAATAACTATTACTGGATATTCAACAGTTGAAAATGCGGTAAAATCACTTTCAAAAGGAGCAATTGATTTTATTCCCAAACCGTTCACTTATGATGAACTGATGTCCTCGATTTCAAGAGGATTAAAATATGCCGATATTCAAAATAAACTTCTAAATTTAGATAATTCTGATGAAAAAGATTCACTGCTGTATGTTTCCGCTCCTCCAAAATATTTACAGTTGGCTTATACAAATTGGATGTTTCTCGAAACTGAAGGCGCGGCAGTAATTGGCGCAACGGATTTGTTTCTGAAAACAATTATTCCGCTAAATAAAATCGAGATGATGGAAATAGACGAAGTTTTCTATCAAGGTAATCCATGCGCAAAATTTGAATGTTCGGACGAACTGATACATAATTTATTAGCGCCCATCGGTGGAAAAATTATTGAACGGAATGAAAAAGTAATTGAAAATATTTCACTAATAGAGAAAGATCCTTATTTCGAAGGATGGTTATATAAAATAATTCCCGCCGACGTGGAATATGACATAAAATTTTTGGCGGCATGCAGTTCGGACAGATATTAAAAAATGAATGAAAAAGAAATTTGGAGAATTAAAATGCTATTATTTATAATATCGCTAATAATATTTATTATCGCCGATGTTTTTATTCGCTTTGCAATTGATAGAACGAATAAGAAAAAGCGGCAGAAGGAACGAGAAAATGCGCTTCATATAAGTTTGAAGGCGGATTATGCTTTGGAATCTAAAACTTTAAAGCGCGCCGAAGTTGAAAACCCTCGAGCAAAAATCCTTTGTGTAGACGACGAACCGATAATATTGGATAGTTTCAGAAAAATTTTAGTGCTTGACGGATATAGCGTTGACACTGTGGAAACCGGGCAGGAAGTTTTGGGACTGATTCAAAAATATTCCTACGATTTTGTTTTTACCGATCTTAAAATGCCGCACATGAATGGACTTGATGTAACAAAAAACGTAAAGCATTTAAGACCCGATATTGATGTAGTGATAATAACGGGCTTTGCAACTGTTGAAACTGCGGTTGAATGTATGAAATACGGCGCTATGGATTATGTTCAAAAACCGTTTACCGAAGAGGAACTGCTGGAGTTCACTAAAAAACTTTTATTTAGACGTGAAGAAAAAATTAAAAACATTATTAAACCGCAAGTCCACATTACAAGCATAGCGGATTTGTTCGGTTTTCAATCGCAAGAGTTCGCAATTCCGGGCGGCGTTTTTATTTCACATGGTCATTGCTGGGCTGCAATTGAACAAGACGGCAAAGTTAAAGTGGGCATTGACGATTTCGCAAATAAACTGATTGGTAAAATTAGCAGAATAGATTTCCCTAATTTGGGTATGGAGGTAAAAAAAGAGCAGGTATTGTTTTCAGTCCAAGATGGAAATAAAAATGCGGCTTTCAAATCTCCGGTTAGCGGAAAAGTTGTTAAAATTAATAATAAATTAAACGGAAATTTAGACCAATTGGAAATGACTCCTTATCACGATAATTGGTTCTGTATTTTGGATTCCGATAATTTGGATGATGAACTTCGCAATCTTGAAATCGGAAAATCAGCCGTTGATTATTATCAGCAAGAATTGGAAAAATTAAAATCGCTGCATAAAAAACTTAGAGCTGGAAATGATAAAGATGATTATAAACCCGAAAGCGTCGTTGAAATAGGCGAAATGAGCGCTTTGGACAATAACGGTTGGAACAGGTATTTAAAAGAGTTTTTCAATTAATTTGAGATTAAATACGCGGTGGGAAATTAATTCGGAAAGACAATCGGCAGAATTGCTTATATTTCATCAAAAACGAAAATTAAATTATATTTTTCCCAAAAAGGTTTTCACTTAAGACTAAATTGGTAAATTATCATTATTTTTATAGAACAAAAATTGAAAAATACTGAGTCTTATAATTAAGGTTTTCTATGAAAAAATTAATTTTCTCACTTTTTATCATTACAAATGCCGTATCCTTTGCACAGGGTCATTCTTCCGCAATAAAATTAGGGGTTTTTTCCCCGGGAGCCACCGAAAGCGGATTTATATTAGGTTACGAAGGAAGATACACGGTTGACGAATTTGTAAGAACCGGCTGGTCGGTCGATTGGTTTCATAAAAAATATGTCGATCAAAATTATGTAAACGACATAAACTCACAATACGGCGGAGGGATTAATAGTTCCTTAAATGAATTAAGAGCTACAACAAATTTGCACGAAATTCCCATTTTATTTAATGTCACCTTTGAGCATCCTATTGAGGATAGAATTAGCATTTATGCTGCCGGAAGCATCGGCGCGGAATTTTTGTTGATATTTTACCGGAATTTTGTGCAGCCGGATAAAGATGAATTGAGAGCCGCCATAGATTTTAGCTGGAGATTAGGAGCCGGATTGGCATTTGAAATCGGAGAGCGTTCCGATATTTTCGCCGAAGTAGCGTTTCATTCTTCAGAACCGAGTTGGACTTACGAAGTGGACGATCCAAGCATCGGACAGAAAAGAACATTCGAAAGAAAGTTCGATATGAGCGGATTTTTACTTCGTATTGGAGTTAGATTTTATCATTAACAAACAGAATTTCAATTTATAATTTTGTGCGAAAATAAAACAGATTTCTTCTCCAGACTATCGTTGGGATTGGATATATAAACTCTCCGCGTCATTGCGAATAAGGAGCAAAGCGACGGCTGAAGTTTATCTGTTATTAACGGGCAATCCGTTTCACTTGGGTTAAAGTATTGTTAACGCCTCGTATTGCGCTTCGATCGTTTTATCCAAATCTTCTTTGCTGTGCACAGTGGAAACAAACAACGCTTCAAACTGCGCAGGCGCGAGATAAATTCCCTGCGTAAGCATTTCGTGGAAATATTTGCCGTATAATTCCGTATCAGATTTAACAGCCGTTTTGAAATCGACTACTTCCTCTTCGGTAAAGAACATGCACATCATCGAGCCTACGCGGTTCATCCAATAATTCTTCCCGACTTTTTCCAAATTGCTCTTAAAGCCGTCGGCAAGATACGACGCCTTTTCTTCGAGCGTATCGTAAACTTCGGGATGTTCTTTAATATAGCTCAGAGCCGCAAAACCGGCGGTCATAGCAAGCGGATTGCCGCTTAGAGTTCCCGCTTGATATACGGGTCCCAACGGAGCTATTTGTTCCATAATTTCCCGTTTGCCCCCGAAAGCTCCCACCGGCAAGCCGCCGCCGATAATTTTACCGAACGTTGAAAGATCGGGTTTAACGCCCAATACTTCCTGCGCGCAGCCCGCCGCAACGCGGAAACCGGTCATCACTTCGTCGAAAATTAATACGATTCCCTCTTCGTCGCACAAATCGCGGAGTTCTTTAATAAAATCGTCTTTGGCTTTAATAACGCCCATATTGCCCGCAATCGGTTCGATAATTATCGCCGCAATTTCTCCCCTATTTGCGCTTACAAGTTTTTTCACGGATTCGATATCGTTGTAATCGGCAAGCAAAGTATCCGCGGCGTTTCCTTTTGTAACTCCGGGACTCGTGGGAACGCCGAGCGTTAAAGCTCCGGATCCGGCTTTAATTAAAAAGTAATCTGCGTGACCGTGATAGCATCCTTCGAACTTGATAAACTTTTCGCGACCGGTATAACCGCGCGCCGCACGCACGGCGCTCATAGTGGCTTCCGTTCCGCTGTTTACCATACGAACCAATTCCACCGAAACCACAAGCTCGGATATCAACTCCGCCATTTTTATTTCTATTTCGGCGGGAGCGCCAAAGCTCACTCCACGTTCAATCTGTTCGAGCAGCGCGTTCTTTATAAAACCGGGATTGTGCCCGAATAAATGGGGTCCCCAGCTTCCGATATAATCGATGTATTCGTTCCCGTCGGCGTCGACCATTTTAGAACCGTATCCCCTTTCAATAAACAAAGGATTTCCGCCAACCGACTTAAAAGCCCGCACGGGCGAATTAACTCCGCCCGGTATAAAATTTTGGGCTTGTTCAAATAATTGCTTCGATTTGCTGATATTCATATTATCTCCTATTCTTTTTTCCGTCATTCAAAATTATAAGTGGTCATTCTGAGTCCCGCTTTGCGGGACGAAGAATCTCTTCCGCTTTTCGCTCAAAAGATTCTTCGTCGCCTAACCTTTAATAGCGAAGCTCCTCAGAATGACTGTGCTTTTTATTTGTTAACAATGCAAAAAGAACAAACGCACTCTTCAAAAACACG
>CAYNUJ010000004.1:0-39490 GCA_964400095.1 uncultured Melioribacteraceae bacterium | reverse complement strand
AGAAGACGGCATACGATATTCTCCGGAGTGACTGGAGTTCAGACGTGTGCTCTTCAGATCTTCCTTCCAGTTCTCCCCCGCCGCTTACAAAATCTTCAAAGGAAGTTTCAATGAATTTTGTTTTTCCGGAAAGCGAAAGGTATTTGTGCTTCAGCAGCGAGGGGTTTTTTCTGTTAACGACATAAACATCATGCTTATCGCTTATATGTTTTTTAAGCAGAGCTTTAATGTGTATATCCGCGTCGGATAGAGAATATCCGATGAAAACTATTTTCTTCGCCGCGCGTATTTCCCTTCCCGCTTCGCTGAATAACTGCTGTAAAACCGGATTGTTCAATTCCTTCAAATACGACGGCGGCATAATGAGCGTTTGGAAATCTGTGTTGTCTAACGGACAACTATATTCGTACTGTATTTTATCAGGATAAGTAAAACCCAAGAATTTCCCCTTGTTCAATTCTATCTGCATATCCCACGGCGTAAGCAGCGTCTGATTGCAGCAGTTGCAGTATTTCCAATTCAAGCTTCCGTGCAGCTTAATAATTTTAATAGGAACCGGAATCGTTTCGCCCTTTATTATTATGGGTTTGCGCGGGTCAACCCAAAATCTGAACGGCTGAAGGTCGCGGTCTGAATTGAAATTCATCAGGTGAATGGAATAATCTATATAACCGAAGTTTTCAAAGAGAAATTCAAACGACTGCTCCAGGAGAGTATCGTAATTCAGAGTAAGAATGGATATATTGGAATTATATCTTTTTATGTTCTCCCAAAAGAGACGATAATATTTGCTCTGTTTGTTGGATTTATCCGCCACAACAAAGTGAATCAGTTTAATCAGATACTCTTTCAATTCCCTCAATTTACCGATTGAATATTTATGGCTGAGACTTTCTCGCTGCTGAATAAAATAATCGAGAAAACCGAACACCGCTTCGAGAATCGGGAATCCAACGTCGAGATTAACGTCGAAATTATCCCGAATGAATTCTATTACCTCTTCGCCTATTTCGGAGTCGGATATTTTACGGTTGTTTATTATTTCGGGCAGAATATCTTTCTGCAGCGGAACTCCGTCGGGTTCGCTCGCGCCGGCTCCGAGCACAAACAGTACGTCTCGTTCCGGCGGATAGGAAAGATATATCTCTTTTTGATTATTCATAAATAATTGAAAGAAATTACGAGTTTAATTTAATAATAATGAGATAAACTTTGCGGTGTTTTTTTTTCGAAGTTTACTCGGCAAAAATCCGCTTCTCGATAAATGACGTTTATTCTAAACAACTAATCCGGGGTAATCTTTTTTCCGCCGCGATTTATCCGACGCGAAATTGCGATTCGATTTACTTAATCTCTTTATCCGCGCCGTCTATCGCCAGTCGCACAAAACCGCCGGCATTCTCCAATCTCCTCAGCGCCTCGTTATAATCCACATTCGCAAGAATCATCACCAGCGCGGTTTTTACGTGACCTTTAGCTTTAAGCAGATATTCTTCCGCTTTATTGTAATCCACACCCGTTATTGTCATCACAATTTTTTTCGACCGTTCGACAAGTTTTTGGTTTGTCATCTGCAAGTCGATCATCATATTTTCGTACACCTTGCCCAAACGAACCATAGACGCCGTAGTGAGCATATTCAGCGCTAATTTCTGAGCCGTTCCGCTTTTCATTCTCGTGGAACCCATAATTACTTCCGGACCAACGTAGGGACAAATAGCGACGTCCACTTCATCAATATCGAAATCTTTTCTCGGATTTGTAGTAATGTAAAGAGTTTTGGCGCCTAATTCCTTAGCTTTTTTTACCGCTCCAACAACGTACGGAGTTCTTCTACTGGCGGCAATTCCGCATACAACGTCTTTGTCCGAAACCCCGGCTTCAATTACAGCCGCCGCGCCGTTTTCCTCTAAATCTTCCGCCCCTTCCTGAGAGCGGAACATCGCTTCCTTCCCGCCCGCAATAAATCCCTCAATCATTCCGTAAGGCGTGCCGAACGTCGGCGGACATTCGCTAGCGTCCACAACTCCCAGTCTGCCCGATGTTCCGGCTCCGAAATAGAGAAGTCGTCCTCCTTTTTTAATTGCCTCAACAATCAATTCCACGGCTTCTTCGATATAGGGAATTTCTTTTTCCACAGACAGAGGAACGGATTTATCTTCATCGTTTATTATCCGCAAAATCTCGTTTGTCGAGGCGAGATCAATATTTTGTGAACGCGGATTTCTCTTTTCTGTGGTTAGTTTCGCAAGTTCTTCAAAAAGTTTTTCCTTTTTTCCGCTCATTGAACAATATCCAGAATAACCAGCTTTTTCCCTTTTTCGTTTTTAGAGTTCGTCGGTTTGTAAGGCAGCTCGTAAATAGTGGATTTTTTAATGTGCGCGCGGTATTTCATTTCGGCGGTTTTTAATTCTTCCGCAAGGTCGCCGCCTTTAGATGCGACAATATACGCGCGTTCTTTAATTAGAGGAAGCGAGTATCTTAAAAGGATTATCAGCGGCACCGTCGCCCGGCTTACGACCAAATCGAAGGAATTTTTATACTTTTCTTTAAAATCTTCATCTTCAACTCTCGAATTTTCGGCTACAACGTTGTGCAGTTTCAGCGTTGCAATAAACTCTTGAACAGCCGATATCTTTTTGGAAGTAGCATCAACCAGAACGCCCTGAAGCAGAGGGTTCATTATTCCTATCGGAATTCCGGGGAAACCTCCTCCCGTGCCTATGTCGATAAACTTTGTGGTTCTTTCCGGTAAAAATCCGGACATAAAAGAGGAAAAAAAGACATGATTCTCTATTATGTTTTTTGCATCCTTTCGTGAAATCAAATTCACTTCCTCGTTTTTCTCCGCTACCAACGAGGCGAAGTGAGCAAGTCTTTCAATTTGATAAATATCCGGACTTAAACTGTTTTCCCAGAAAAATTTTTTCAATTCCCGTAAATATTGTTCTTGTAGTTCCAAAAAAACCCCAAATTTAGTTTCTCAAATATACTAATAATACCGAAATATCGGAAGGAGAGACGCCCGAAATGCGCGAAGCCTGTCCGAGAGATCTTGGACGAACTCTGCTTAATTTTTCCCGTCCTTCCTTCGAAATTGTCTTTATTTTTAAAAAATCGAAATCGGGCGGAATGTCCAATTTCTCCAATTTCTCCATTCGCTCCACAAGTTCTTTCTGACGGCGGATATAGCCGTCGTATTTTATCTCAATTTCTATTTGCTCGAGAACTTTATTATTCTCAATCAGAACCGGCGCGAGAGGATATTTTTCCGCATCCAGAATGCCGAGCATATCGCCCAATTTCACCTCCGGGCGTTTGGCTAATTTATCGGCGTATTCCGTTTGTTCCAAAGGCGGCGTGTTAAATTCTTTCAGCAGACTGTTAATTTCTTCCGGTTTGAATTTTACTTCCTTTAACAAATCCTTTCCTTTTGAAATCAGCGCTTCCCGCTCTTTCAATTCGCCGTACATTTCCTTTGAAATTAAACCGAATTCGAATCCGTACTTCAGCAGCCTCCTATCCGTATTGTCCTGCCTCAAAAGAAGCCTGTGTTCGGCTCTGGATGTAAACATTCTGTACGGTTCGTTTGTGGATTTCGCGACAAGGTCGTCAATTAAAACGCCGATGTAGGCTTCGTGCCTTTTAAGAACAAACTCTTTCCTTTTCTGAATTTTCAGCGCCGCGTTAATTCCGGCAATAATTCCCTGTCCCGCCGCTTCTTCGTAGCCCGATGTTCCGTTTATTTGTCCGGCAAAATATAATCCTTCAATCAGTTTTGTTTCTAACGTTAAATCCACCTGATGAGGCGGAAAATAATCGTACTCAACCGCGTAGCCGGGACGAACCATTTTGACGTTTTCACATCCCTTTATTTTTTTAATAGCCTCAAATTGAATTTCTTCCGGCAGGGAGGTTGAAAATCCGTTCAAATAAACTTGATTGCTATCAAGTCCTTCCGGTTCAATAAATAACTGATGCCTTGTTTTATCCGCAAACCTTACTATTTTATCCTCAATTGAGGGACAATACCTCGGACCGGCGCCTTCAATCAATCCCAAAAACATCGGGGAACGGTCGAATCCTTTTTCCAATATTTTATGAACCTCCGGACTCGTATAGACGAGCCAGCAGCTAAGCTGGGGAAGATACGGAAATTTATCCGGCGGGGTTCTTAATGAAAAGGGCTGCGGAAATTCGTCTCCGGGCTGTTCCGACATTTGTGAATAATCTATTGAATCTTTTTCCAATCTCGGCGGAGTTCCGGTTTTCAATCTGCCCGATTCAAAACCCATTTTTTTCAGCGAATCCGTCAATCCGAGAGCAGGCAGTTCTCCGAATCTTCCTCCCTCTTGTTTTTTCAATCCTGTGTGCATCAGTCCGTTCAAAAATGTTCCGGCGGAAAGTATAAGAGCAGAGCACTCTATTTCGTTTCCTTTTTCGGTTCTAACGCCGGTTATTTTATTTCCCTCTGCAATCGCTTCGACCACGGAATCTTCAATAATAATCAGATTGTCGATTCCGGCGACTGTTCTTTCGGCTTCTTCGGAGTAAAGTTTTCTATCGGATTGACATCGACCCGCCCAAACCGCGGGACCTTTGGATTTATTCAAAATACGGAATTGAATTCCGGTTTTATCCGCAATCAATCCCATTTCTCCGCCGAGGCAGTCAACTTCGTGAACCAAATGACCCTTCGCGCTGCCGCCTATCGCCGGATTGCAGGACATTCTGCCGATCGCGCGTTTATCCATTGTAATCATTGCAACGGAACAGCCCATTCTAGCCGCCGCAGACGCCGCTTCAATACCGGAATGACCGGCTCCGACAACAATTACATCGAAATAATTCATCTATTTCAACTTTCTGTTAATTCAAAATTAAAAACTGCAAATATAATTATAAATGATGATAAATAGTTTATTTTTCCATCCGTGAAAACTATGTTTTCCGAGTCGCCCATCTTCAATTTAACGAAAATAAATCATTATGACAATTTAATTCTATTATATAAATTCATCCGTTAACTTTTGTTTCACGTGAAACCTTTTCAATGAAGAATGAAGAATGAAAAATTAAGAATGGGGACTGGGTGTTTTGGAATTAAATCGTTTCACGTGAAACCCCCCTTTTTAATGAAGAATGAAGAATTGAGAATGAGGTTATGTGATAGATCGCGGATGAAATGAAGTAAGTATATCTTTTTCGCTTCAGATGTTCTAAAGATTCCTCACACTCGCTGTCGCTCGGTTCGGAATGACAATACTGAATTCGGTCATTTCTACGATCCCGTCGTATTTTGTCGGGAGAGGAGAAATCTGTTCCACTAACGTGTCCTTTTCTAACCTTTAATCTCTCTGTGACCTTCGCGCATTCTCTGTGTCCTCTGTGGTTAAACAAGGTTCTCTCTTAACCGCGAAGCCGCTAAGAGAATTAATGCTATTTTGCTAAAATTATTAATTAAGCACAAATCCATTCTTAATTCTTCATTCTTAATTGTTAATTATTATTAGTTTCACTTTCCAACGCAGAATTTAGAGAAAATGTTATTGAGTATGTCATCCGTTGTAATTTTGCCTATTATTTCTCCGAGAGAGTTTTCGGCATTTCTTAAATCGACAGACAAAAACTCGCCCGTCATGTTTGCCGAGAGTGATTCCAATGCGTTTTCGAGGTTGATTTTCGCTTTTTTTAAGGCGTTGTAATGCCGCAGATTAGAAACGACGGCGGATTTTTCGGAATAACTTGACGTAACCATCGCTTTTCTCTTTAGTTCGGCGAAAAACCGGTCCATCCCCTCTCCCGTTAACGCGGAAACCGGAATTAAATCCCCGGCGTTCCCGCCCAAATCAATTTTATTTAATATTTTAAGAATTCTCTTCTCATCGGCAAGCGATTTTAATTCCGAGTAAATTTCTTTATCGAACCCGGTTTCTACATCGCTGATAAAAATCACTACATCGGCATTTTCAACCGTTTCCCTGCTTCTTACAACTCCCTCTTTTTCAATCGAATCTTCGGTTAACCGGATGCCGGCGGTATCGAACAGTCGGAAAAGTATTCCGTCTATGCTTACTTCCTCCCGAATAACGTCTCGCGTTGTACCCGGAACGCTGCTTACAATTGCGCGGGATTCTTTCAAAATATAGTTTAACAGAGACGATTTTCCCACATTCGGTTTTCCGACAAGCGCCACATTTACTCCCTCGCGCATTACCCTGCCGAACGAATATGTTTTCAAAAGCGCCTCGATTTCCGTTATTGTATTTTGAAGTTGAGATTTTATCTTATTTTTCGAAACAAACTCTAAATCCTCCTCTGCAAAATCAAGTTCCAGCTCAAGTAAAGAAGAGATATTAACCAATTCCTCTCTTAATAAATCAACTTTTTGAGAGAGAATTCCGTCAAGCTGATTTCTCGCTCCCCTCAAAGAAGCGTCGGATCTGGAATTGATTACATCCGCAACCGCTTCAGCCTGTGCAAGGTCGAGTTTTCCGTTCATAAACGCTCGCCGTGTAAATTCGCCGGCGTCTGCTAAACGAACTCCGCCTTCCAATAGAAGTTCAATTATTTTACGCTGAATAACCGGACTTCCGTGAACGCTGATTTCAACCGAATCTTCCCCAGTGTAGGAATTCGGAGCTTTGAAAATCGAAACAAGCGCGTCGTCAATTGTTTCTCCGGAATTTGAAATAATTCGTCCGTAGTGAATTGTATGCGGCTTGGCTTTATTCAGCCGAATTTTTCCGTCGAATATTTTGTCCGCTGCGGAAATACTCTCCGGTCCGGAAACCCTGATTACGCTTATAGCCCCAATTCCCGGCGGAGTGGCAACGGCGGTGATTGTATCTTCTAAATGAATATCCATATTTCTCCCTTTTGAACGGCTAAATATACCGCTTTAATTGCTCTTAATCAACCGTAACTTATTATAAATAAACAAGTTAAGCGGTTTTTTAGTCGCAGACAACAACTCTTTTATTGGACAGTCCGCTCATCGCAGCTTTAAAAGCAGCTTAACTGGAAGAACGCGGAACTTTTCGCAAAGAACATAAAGAAAAATATTATTGATTCTCTTTGTGTCCATTGTGATTTTCTCTGTGCCCTTGTGGTTTAATAATTAAACCGACTTTAATAACAACCGGAACAAATGGTTCATAAATTGAACTTTTATTGAAACCTTTTCGTTCTTAAATTGTTGAAGTTCAAAATTATATTTTGTACAATAATATATAAGATAGAACAACGAGGAAAACAAAATGAGTTTTAATTTTAATAGGATGACATTAAAAGCGCAGGAAGCCGTTCAAAACGCGGTTGAAATAGCGCAGAATTATAACAATCAGCTTGTTGAGCCTGAGCATATCTGTGCGGCTATGCTGCAAGACCCGGAAAACATTGCCGTTTCGGTACTGTCTAAAGTAGGAAAAAGCGTTGACGAACTTAAAATAAAAATCGGCGAAGCTCTTGAAAAACTCCCCAAGGTTACCGGAGCCGGAGTGGGAAATCAACAGCTTTCTCCTAATACGGCAAGATTATTCGACTCGGCAAGCGAGGAAGCGAAAAAATTCAAGGACGAATATATTTCTTCCGAGCATTTACTGCTTGCAATGTTTGACGAAAGCGGCGCGGTTAAAGATATGCTTAAAAAAGCGGGCGTAAGTAAAAATGAGATTTTAGCCGCTTTGAAAGATGTGCGCGGCAATCAAAGGGTGACTTCTCAGAATCAGGAAGACACATATCAATCGCTTAAAAAATTCGGACGCGATTTGAACGATCTTGCCCGATCGGGAAAACTCGATCCGGTGATTGGTCGGGACGAAGAAATCCGGCGAGTGCTTCAGGTTCTTTCGAGAAGGACGAAAAACAATCCCGTTCTTATCGGCGAACCGGGCGTGGGCAAAACCGCTATCGCCGAAGGTCTCGCGCATAGAATTATATCGGGCGACGTTCCCGAAAACTTGAAAACGAAAAGAATAGTGGCTCTCGATCTCGGCTCGCTTGTGGCGGGAACGCAGTTCCGCGGACAGTTCGAAGAAAGGTTGAAAGCGGTAATCAAAGAAGTTGTAACTTCAAACGGAGAAATAATTTTATTCATCGACGAGCTTCATCAATTGGTTGGCGCAGGCAAAACCGACGGAGCGATGGACGCGGCAAATATATTAAAACCGGCGTTAGCCCGCGGCGATCTTCACGCAATTGGCGCCACCACGTTAAACGAATACAAAAAGTATATTGAAAAAGACGCCGCGCTGGAAAGAAGATTTCAGCCCGTTCTGGTGCAGGAGCCGAGCGAGGAGGACGCGATTTCCATTTTGCGCGGATTAAAAGAGAGATACGAAGTTCACCACGGAGTAAGAATAACCGACGGCGCTATAATTGCGGCGGTTCAGCTTTCCGCCCGTTATATAAGCGATAGATTCCTTCCCGATAAAGCGATCGATTTGATTGACGAATCCGCTTCAAAGTTAAGAATTGAAATAAATTCTATGCCGGAGGAGTTGGATAATCTCGAAAGAAAAATAAAGCAGCTCGAAATAGAAAAGGAGGCTCTCAAACGGGAAAAAGACGAACTTTCGGAAGAACGCTTAAAGGAAATTGAAGTGGAACTTGGCGGATTGGAAGAAAAGCGGAACTCGCTTAAGAGTCAATGGATGCTGGAAAAAGAGCACATTCAAAAAATAAGGGAAATGAAAAGCGCTATTGAAGACGCAAAAGCGGAAGCCGACATATACGAACGCGAAGGCGATTTGGGTAAAGTCGCCGAAATACGTTACGGCAGAATCACTCAATTGGAAAGCGAAATTAAAAACGAAACGAACAGGCTGAACGAAATTCAAAAACACGCTAAATTATTGAAAGAGGAAATTGACGCCGAGGACATAGCGGAAATCGTAGGCAAATGGACGGGCATTCCCGTCAGCCGAATGCTCGAAAGCGAAAGAAATAAACTTATTCGATTGGAAGAAGAGCTTCACCGCAGAGTTATCGGGCAGAACGAAGCGGTAACGGCTGTGGCAAATGCAATAAGGCGGTCGCGCGCGGGACTGCAGGACGCCAACCGCCCAATCGGTTCTTTTATTTTTATCGGAACTACCGGAGTTGGGAAAACGGAATTAGCCCGCGCATTGGCGGAATTCCTTTTCGACGACGAACGCGCAATGGTTAGAATCGATATGTCGGAATATATGGAAAAGTACGCGGTAAGCAGACTAATCGGCGCGCCTCCCGGATACGTTGGATACGAGGAGGGCGGACAATTAACCGAAGCCGTTAGACGCAAGCCTTATTCCGTTGTGCTTTTAGATGAAATTGAAAAAGCCCATCCGGAAGTGTTTAACGTTTTACTTCAAGTTCTTGACGACGGAAGGTTGACAGATAATCAAGGCAGAACGGTTAACTTCAAAAACACAATTATTATTATGACGTCGAACTTGGGATCGCATATTATTCAAGATAAACTTGCCGATTTCAACGAGGAGAACTATTTGGATTTGATGGGCGAAATGCGGAGAGATTTAACCGAATTGCTGCGTCAGACGATTAGACCCGAATTTTTGAACCGGATTGATGAGATAGTTCTCTTTAAACCGTTACTCAAGAGCGAATTAACTGGTATTGTGGATATTCAGCTTGCGCGAGTTGCCGGAATGCTGGAAGAAAAGAATTTGTCTTTGGAGGTTACACTGAAAGCAAAGGAATTTTTGATACAGCGAGGCTACGACGTTTCATACGGCGCGCGTCCGCTTAAAAGAGTAATTCAAAAGTATCTGATAAATCCTTTAGCTACGGAAATATTGATGGGCGCTTTTCTGCCCGGAGATACGGTTACGGTTGACCGAGAAGACGGACGGCTTAAATTTGTGAAATAATTCTGCGCCTTTTCAGAAAGATATTCACCGCTAAGACGCTGAGCCGCTAAGGGGAATAATGCCAGGATAAGAAAAATCTTGTTTTTGTTTTTTTATTCCATTCGCGCAACTTGTCCCGATGTTTTTTATCGGGATCAGCGGCAATTCTTTTCTTCACCGCTAAGACGACGAGACGCAAAGGATACTTGAGATGTAAGGTATTCTCAATCATTTTTTTGTTTTTATGTGAAGAAATTATTACAAAATAATATTTGAATAAAATTAACCTAATTTCTAATTGTCTAAAGAATGAACAATAACCAATAAACAAATCGAATTAAAAATAATTCCTTATTGTAAATCCGCAGCATAGTTTGTTTTATTGGAGATTGTAAATTGTTATTTGATTAGAAATTAGGTCAATTAGAAGTTATTTAAAAAGTTAAGTTTTTAACTTTCTGACAGGCTGAGAAATATTTTGCATCTATTCCCCTAAACCTTTATTTTCATTCAATAATAATTTTATTAATTCAATCGGAATCTTGATTGGTAAATAAAAATAATAGCGGCGTTAAAGACGAAAACAAGCTATCCCTCCTCTCTAAGTTTCGCCATCAAACTCACACGCCGGAACAAATACCGCAGACAGTTGAAATTTATTATAAACGAATAAATACAAAGATTTCAAATTTAGAGCCGGTAATAAAGGATCCATTAGACGAAAGAACTGTTTGATTTATTTAGCGGAACGATTTTTTCTCACATTCCAAATTGTTATTTTTTGTCGGGGTAAATAATATTTATATAATCAAGTAATCTCGGAGGTAAAATGAAATTGTATTCTTACATTGTTGTAAATGATACTGGTTTTGCTCCCAATCCATTTTGGGGTTTTTGCACTTTAGCAGATTGTAAACCTGTTATTCGACGAACTGCTGATAACGGGGATTGGGTGGTTGGATTAAGTCCAAAAGCAAATGGAAATAAAATAATTTTTGCGATGGAAGTTAATGAAATATTATCATTTGCCAAATACTTTAATGATAAGCGATTTAAAAAGAAAACACCTGATTTCAAAAAGAAGCTTGTTATATATAAAAGTGGTGATAATATCTATCAACCTCTTTCAAATGGTAAATTTAAACAAATACAATCTATGCATTCTAAAAATAAAAGTACAACAGAAAATTTAAACACAAAAAAAAGTGATTTAAGCGGTGAAAATGTTTTGATTTCAACCAATTTTTTTTATTTCGGTTCCAAAGCAAAAGAGATGCCTAACAATCTCAAATCTCTTATTGTCGGACGTGGCCACAGAAATAAATTTTCAAAAAAAACAATAAATAGTTTTAAACGATTCATTTCATCCCAAAAACAAAAGCGCATAATTGCACAACCAAACAATTGGCCAAAAGACGATTCTTCTTGGAAGATGTGAACATGAAAATAATACTAAGTCGTAAAGGATTCGATTCATCCTCTGGTGGCGTTCCAAGTCCAATTTTTCCAGATGGTAAAATTCTGTCTTTACCAATTCCTGATAAAAACTCTAAAATTCCTTACAATAGTATTCTTTGGAACAAAACAAATATTGGAAATATTGTTGAAGATTTAACAAAAGGAAAACAAAGAGCTGATTTCTTTGCTCATTTAGACCCAGATCTAAATAAAAGTAGTATGAACCGTAAAAAAAATTGGCTGCCTCTTTTTGGACAAGAAAACGCTGCCCAGGGACATTTGAGAAACCAAGGAGTAGGGAAAGGGGATTTGTTCCTTTTTTTTGGCTTATTTAGAGATGTTATTATCAAAAATAATAAAACAATGTTTGTTCCAAAATCTTCGCAAAAACATATAATTTGGGGATGGTTTCAAATTGATAATATCTTAAAAATTGATGATATTGATCCAACAAAATATCCTTGGGCAACGTATCACCCACATTTTCATAAAAGTTCTCATAATACAAACATGCTCTATTTTGCAAAAAAACATCTTAATATCCCAGGAATAAGAAATCAAAAAATTTCTGGAGCGGGCATATTTCAAAAATTTTCTAAAAAACTACAATTAACCGCCGATAATTCAAAAAGCAGTTTATGGAAATTACCCAAATGGATGTTTCCTGAAAATGGACGCACTCCACTAACTTATAACAAACAAATGGAAAAATGGGAAAAGAAAAAAAATCATTCACTACTACAAGCGGCAAAGAGAGGTCAGGAATTTGTGCTAGACTGCAACTATTATCCTGAAGCAACTGAATGGATTAAGAATTTATTAATAGAGTAAAGAAATGATTAAAGAAAACGTATTATATATTACTAAAATTTCAAAAAAGAATGATGTTTATACAATTCGTGGCACAATTGATTTTGATATTGTAAAATGTATACTTGTTCAAGACAAAGTTCTCAAAAGGAAAAACCCGCCAAAATTTATTGTAAAACTTTTCGAAAGAGGAAATTACAAAGGGAAAAAACTTTTACTTGATACAACAAACTCAAAATACATTTTTAACAAAATAATTGATGGCGGCGAAGAATACTATCTGCCAGTTGAGGTTTATGGCAGAATGAGAATAATTAAAATTATAAAGTAGGCTACATATCCCGCTTTTCCAACAGGTCCACGATAAAAAGCATCGGGACATAAGGATGAGCTAAGCCTCAATGTGATACTTAATTGCCCGACATTTGGTATGTTTATAAAATATGTATTTTAGGAAAAATTTGTTTCGCGTCACGGTGAGTAGGAGGGGTAATGAAAAAAGCATTAATGATCATAATTTTATTAATTCCTTTCGATCTATCGTTAAGTAAAGAGAATGAATTTAAAATTCTTTTTGAACCGGTCGCGTTTTTTTGATCTTCTGATTTCCTTTTGTTTGTCTAAGAATTAGATCGGATGAAAGAGAATAAATCAACTGATTGTCCGCAGAACGGTGCGAGTTATAATCCCCATCTGCTGCAATCATAATCAATCATGAAAATCCGCGTTCTGTCTTTATGCGCGGCGTCATAAAAACATTTGACTTTTTGTTCATTAGTAATTACACTGTGGTTACAACAAAAGCGCGTTCGAAATAATTGGGATACAGCTTTTAAAAAATGGCTGAGATCGGCGACGATAAACTTTTAGATCAAAATTCTTTACTTGCACAATCCTCATGGGATAATGAGGACTGGGCTTGGTAACGGAATACTTAAGATATATCAATACAATAAATAAAAGAACGCGCCTTAAATTACACAAAGTACTAATTGAAATGTTTACAGAATAACAACAGCGCCTCGTTATCAAAAAAGATATCGGTTTTGGTTGTGACGAAGAAGCAATTAGGCTAGTAAAATCAGCCAATAGGAAATCTGGGAAATACAAAGGAGAAAACATAAAATCAATTGCTGTAATTCCTATTTTATTTAGGCTTGATAGGGAATAGCATAATAAAAAAATAGCTTGAGGAAATTGTATGAATGAAAATGTAAATCAATCAATTGAAGAAAATTATCATGCATATCAACTGTATTCGCAAAAAGCTATAGGCATAGCTACAGCTTTAGGATCTATAATTGCCGGTGTTTTTTTAATCGCTTCAAATTTAAAAAAACTTGAACGGTCTGAAGAAGTATTACAGACATATATTTTTGGAATTGTAATATTTGCTCTTATTCTCATTTCATTAATTAAAATACCAATGGCAGATAATGCGCCAGGTGTAGTAATTCAAATTATTCAGGTTGGTATCATTTATTTATTTGCAAATAATAAAATTGGAAAAGACTTAAAATTACACGAAGAAAAGAAAGGGTCTTTTTATTCGAATTGGCGCACGGTGGGTATTTCTTTATTACTCCTGCCATTAGTCGTTGGCGCATTAATTGGGGTTAATATACTCGGTGAAACAAAAGTTGATTTTGGAAACGATCAATATGTTTATTACGAATATGATGCCAATGAAGACAATGCAAAAGCGCTTGGCAATTATTTGCTTAAGGTCGGATTTTTTAGGAATGATACACCTATTGACGTTACAATTGGTAAAATTGATGGTGATATTTATGTTAAATTTGTTCTCGCCGACGGTTATTGGTTAAAGCCTGATATAATAGACTTTTTTGAAACGGTACGACAGGATCTAATTAGATATATTTTTAAAGGCAATAATGTTAATATAATATTATGTGATGATTTTTACAGACCCAAGAAAACAATTTCTGGGTAAAGACGTGTATAACGCAATTCCGCCCGTACTATCCAATAAATCATTTGTTATAAAAAGCGCTTTCCTGGGTCTAACTCTATATCAATGCGTTAATTTTAAGCCGCGCCGGAAATTATTTATCAAAGGAATTTTATTAAGTAATTGTTTTTACTTCAATTAAGTCTAAAAATAGAAGGAAATAGTTTGTTCTTTCGGAGAAAAATATTTAAATTTCGGTTCTTTGCAAAAAATAGGTAGCGAGTAGATGAAAAGAACATATCAACCGAGTAACAGGAAGAGAAAAAACAAACACGGATTCAGATCAAGAATGTCGTCTAAAAACGGCAGAAAGGTTCTTGCCAGAAGAAGAGCCAAAGGCAGAAAAAGATTAACCGTTAGCGACGAATTCTAATAAATTGAAACAATTTGGTCTTTCTAAAAGAGAACGGATCAAAAAAAAGAAAGAATTTTCTATTGTTTATTCATCAGGGATTACCCTTTATTCCGAAAGCAAAAAGTTTAAAGTCGTTTTTTTGATTCGGGAAATTGAGCCGACGGAAGTTAAAGCGGCGTTCGGAGTATATAAAAAAGCCGGCTCCGCTGTCTGGCGAAATAGGGTTAAACGACTCATGCGAGAGTCTTACCGACTGAATAAACTTTTTTTATTTGATAAATGCAAAAACAGTTCGCGTTCTTTGTTGATGGTTTTCTCTCCAAATTCGGTAAACCAAAAAAATTACAAGCGAATAAATCTTTCCGACGTTGAGCCGGAAATATTGAATTTATTAAAAAAGCTTGAAAAACGAATATGACATGAAATATTTATTTATTTATTTGATAAGACTATATCAAAAACTAATTTCGCCTTTCTTCCCGCCTTCGTGCAGGTTTTACCCCACTTGTTCGGAGTATTCCGCTCAAGCCGTTTCTAAATACGGCGCTATTAAGGGCGGAGCTAAATCGGTTTGGAGAATTTTGAGATGCAACCCATTTAATAAAGGCGGTATCGACCCACTTGATTAAGTTACAGGAAAATTATGGATAAACAGACTACTTCGGCTTTCGTATTAATCGGACTAATTTTAGTTGTTTGGCTCTACATAAACGCGCCGAACACGCCCCCGCCGTCGCAGCGGAGAGCCGACTCGACTCTAGCGATTAAAAAGCAGCAGGTAAAAAAAGAACCTGAAATTAAGAAAAAAGCCGAAACCCCTAAAAAAGTAATTCCCGCCGTGGAACTGCCTTCGACGGAAAAATTTCCCGAACGGATAATTACGGTTGAAACGGATCTGGCAAAATTCGAGTTAACCACCAAAGGTGCCCGTTTGAGAAAATATTATTTGAAAAAATTTGAAACTTGGTACGTTACTCACATTCCCGATACAAGCGATTTTTACAACCGTCATGTCCAGTTGATAAATCCGGAGAACGGCGGAGACATGGACATAGAGTTTCTGTCAAAAGACGGAAAATTGATCAATACCTCCGGTTTGGTTTTTGGGGTTGATAAAGACAACTATTACTATAAAATTTCAGGGAACGATTCCATTTCGTTCGCGTTTTCGTTTAAGTTCGACGGAAACAGAGAGATTAAAAAAATATTTAAATTCTATGCGAACGATTACGCTTCTTCTTTCGACGTGGAGCTTAATAATCTAAATAATTACATCAGCGGTTTCAGCTACGATGTTGTTTGGGCAAACGGAATTAATTTTGTCGAGGAAAACTCCGCCGACGAAGCGCGGTATGCTCACGCCGCCGCATATTCCGGCGACGAAATGGTCAAAATTGAAGCCGGCGCCGATGAAACAATTGAAAAAGAATTAAACGGTCGAGTTGATTTTGTTAGCGTGAAGAATAAGTATTTTTCCGTTATTTTAGCGCCTGACAACCCCAGCAACGACGGCGGCGCTTATTTCAAAGGAGCGCATAAAACAATTCCGAATTTGGGAGAGCGCGAGTACTACAGCGCCGCCCTTAAAGCTCCGTTTTTAGACAACACACATCAGCGGGATTCCTACACTCTTTATATCGGACCCATAGATTACGACGTGCTTAAATCTTATAAAAAGCATTTTGAAACAATCTTCGACTGGGGAAGTTTTATGGGATTAACAATCCTAATTCAGCCGATATCCGAATATGTGCTTCTACCCGGATTAAAATTCCTTCACAGGTTTATTCCGAATTACGGATGGGTGCTCGTTGTATTCTCGCTTCTTATTAAAATGTTCCTCTACCCGCTAACCAAGCAGAGCTACAAATCGATGCGCAATATGCAGCTTCTTCAGCCGAAAATTAAAGAGCTGAAAGAAAAATACAAAGACGACGCAAAGCGGCAGCAGAAGGAAACCATGAAGCTGTATCAAACTTACGGCATAAATCCCGCGGGCGGATGCCTGCCGATGGTTCTTCAGATGCCTATTTTAATCGCGCTTTGGAGTCTGTTTAATGTGGCTATCGAGCTGAGGCACGAGCCGTTTATTTTCTGGATTACGAATCTTTCTTCGCCGGACGTGATTTATAATCTTGGTTTCCATCTTCCGTTATTCGGAATAGACAAGGTTTCCGGACTTGCGCTGTTATTGGGAATCACCATGTTTTTCCAGCAGAAAATGAGCGTGAAAGATCCGAGTCAAAAAGCGATGGTTTACGTTATGCCGGTTGTTTTCACTTTTATGTTTATGGGATTTCCCGCCGGATTAAACTTATATTATTTCATGTTCAATCTTCTTTCTATTGCTCAGCAGTATTATATTAACAATAAAAAGGGCGACGGGCTAAGCGAATTAACTCCCGTTAAGAACCCGAAGAAGAGCGGCTTTATGCAGAGAATGATGCAGGCGGCTGAAAACCAGTCAACTGCGCAGAAACAATCGCAAAAGAAATCCTCGAAGAAAAAGAGATAGTTTTTTTGATTGACGTTAGCAAAAAATGCTGCTGAAATTATTACATATCTTAATTGCCGGTTTTATATTCCTGCCCTCGCTAAAAGGGCAGGAAATTAAAATTCCCCTTAAAGAAAAAAAACTCCTTTTCGGATTAATTGAAAAAACTCCGGCTTTAATTCCTAAAATAGGTCTCGCCTTAAGCGGCGGCGGAGCGAGAGGATTTGCGCATCTCGCTTTTCTCGAAGCCGTGGAAAAATCCGGAATTCCGGTTGAATTTATTGTCGGGACAAGCATGGGAAGTATTATCGGCGGACTCTATTCCGCCGGATATGACCTTACTACGCTCAAAACCATTCTGCTTTCAACCGATTGGGAAAAATTTATTTCTACCAATGAATTAAAAAGAAGCCAGCTTTTTGTGGATCAGAAACTCGCCGAGGATCGCGCCATCATTACTTTCCAGTTGGACGGATTCAATCCGGAAATCCCCACTTCAATCAGTTCGGGAAGAAGCATTTCCTCCTTTTTAAATTCTTTGGTGATTAACGCGCCTATTCATACGGAGAATTCTTTCGACGATCTGCTCTTTCGGTTCAGAGCGGTAAGCGCTAATCTCGTAAGCGGCAAAGAGGTTGTAATTGACCGCGGATCGCTTACAAGAGCGATGAGAGCAAGCTCCAGCGTTTCTTTTCTCCTTCCGCCGGTTGCATATGATTCTCTTCTGCTTGTCGATGGCGGACTGGTGGCAAACATACCGGCGTTAATTACAAGACGACTAGGCAGCGACGCTGTTTTGGGTTCCAACACTACTAGTCAGCTTCGCACGCGCGATAAACTCAAGTATCCATGGGACGTCGCCGACCAATTGGTAAGCATCCCGATGGAAAAAATTACAACTCAAAACCTTCAAGTTGTCGATCTGCTTATTGAACCGGAATTAAAAGAATACGGCAACAATGATTTCGGCAGCGTGAATGAAATTTACCAGGCGGGCAGAGACGCGGCGTATTCAAAAATAGACGCCATTAAAAAGCTGTATAAAAATTTATTCGTCCATAAACTTCAAAAGGATAAAATTGTTCTCAACGTGTCTTTTCCCGAAAATCCGAATAAATTCGAGCGCAAAATAAAACAGGATTTAGATTCGCTTAAAGAAATAAACAGAGGCGATATCTATTTTGAGCTTGTCGAATTCTTCCGCGCAGGCGGTCTTTCCGATATTTCTGCCGTTGTAGATTCAACCGAAAACGGGGATGTGATTCGCATAAATTATATCGAAAATCCGGTTGTTGAAAAAATCAGACTCGGCGGAAAATTTCTTGCGGCGGATTCGTCCCATATGCTTTCTTTTTTCTCCGGATTGATTGATTTTCCGTTTAACGTCCGCAAAACTTTAGAAGCTTCGCTTAACTTGATTCGGGATTTCCGGCAAGTGGGTTTTTCCTCGGCGGAGATTAAAAACATTTCATTCGATAATGGCGTTTTAACCGTTGAGCTTGACGAGCATCTGCTGGATAAAATAATTGTCTCGGGAAACTCGGAAACAAACATAAATGTTATTACGCGCGAATTTGATCTTAAAGCCGGAGACCGGGTAAAAATTGACGTTGTCAAAAAAGGACTGTTGGACCTTCAGGCTACAAATTTATTTTCCGATGTTGAGGCGGAGCTTGTAGAACAAAACGGTTCGCTGGTTTTGAAAATTAAAGTGATTGAAAAAAGCACTAATTTGCTGCGCCTCGGCTTAAAAGTTGACAATGAAAACTTCACTCAATTGTTTGCCGATTTACGTGAAGAAAACCTGTTCGGCTCGGGAACCGAGCTGGGATTCATGTTTAACGGAGGTACGCGCAACCGTTCCTTTATAGTTGAGCAAAAAGCCAACAGACTTTTCGACACATACTTTACATATAAAGTACAGCTCTATCATAAATTCAAGGACATCAATTTATACGCGGATGATTCCGTCGCTTCGTCTAATAAATTTTCGAGAAGTAAATCCGGCGAATATCGTCAAATTTATTCGGGCGTCTCTTTGGGAATCGGAACACAAGCGGAAAAATTCGGCAATTTGATTGTTGAAGCAAGATATGAATTGAATGAAATAAAAAACAAATTAGATTATTTCGGAGACACTTACGCCGAATATTTAGCCGCCGTAAAATTCAGTCTTTTTATTGATTCGCAGAATAAAATGCCGTATCCGACTTCCGGCTATTTGATAAACTCTTATTACGAAACCGCTCAAAAAAATGTGGGGGGAAATTTTGGTTATACAAAATTCCTTTTCGATTATAAAAGTTATTATACGTTCAGCGAAACCAATACTTTGAGTCCGCATTTAATAATCGGTTTTGCCGACGAAACGCTTCCTCTTTCCCAGCAGTTTTCTCTCGGCGGACAGTATTCGTTTTACGGATACAGGAACGACGAATACCGCGGAAGACAAATAACGTTAACTTCTCTCGAGTACCGTACAAAACTTCCGTTTAAAATTTTCTTCGACACATATTTAAAGTTCCGTTACGATCTCGGTTCTATTTGGGACCAGCAGTCGGCAATAAGATTCAAAGATTTTCGACACGGAATAGGAGCGACCATATCTTTCGACACGCCCTTGGGACAAGCGGATTTTTCCGTTGGCAGAAGCTTTTATTTTGTTAACTCGTTTAATAAAAACAGCATTAAGCGCGGTCCGGTTTATTTCTATTTTACTATCGGGTATTAGTTAAGCGGTATTTAAACACAGTCATAATGTGTTTTTGTAAAACCGACATGGTTTATAAAATCAGAATTAACCATTGATACCTCTTTTTCAATAGCGCGCTTTTGTAAAAACATGGTTAGTTTTCCATCGAAGTTCTTTAAATTTTTTAAGCAATCGATTTGTGAATTTTATAAATTTATTTGCAATTTGATAAATGTTTAATTAGTTTTATATCAGCTTGCTAAGGTGAACGTCGGCTCCACGCCGTGTGTAAATAGAGTTCGACTCTTTTTACCTAGCCTTAAACGGGCTTTAATTTTTTTAAAGATAATTTGTTTCCATCATTATACCATTCACCGTATTCTTTATTTCGTGTATCGTCTAAATCCATTATCAATCTATAATTATTAGAAAGTAAGTTGAAAAAACGATCTTCGTTTCTTTCATAGAATCTTTGCAATGCCCACAAATAATAATCTATAATTTGCAGACCAACAAATTCATTGGGATAAGCGGGAATGATAGAAACCGGTTTATCAGAAATAATGCCATATTTAGCTTGAAAGTTACGCTTTGCCTTACTAATGGCATTTTGTAGAGCCAAGTTTCGCTCTGATTTTCCTCTGCGCGCAAAATAAATTTTGTTTTTATCCGCCTTGTGTAATGAGTTTCTAAAAATTCGTTTAACTAAATCATCATAGATATCATTTTCATTAAGTTTTTTACCGCTAAGTTTATATAAATATTTCGCATTTAATGCTATTTTCTTTTTTCTGCGGATAGCAATTTGAACTTTTACATTCAGTTTAATAAGTATTTTAAATACTTCCAGTCGTACTTCGGGAAGATCGTCTTTTGCATGAAAAAGAAATGCGGTCTTTTTTCTTTCCGGCTACATAGAAGGAACGTTTTTGAAATATGGGTCTTTAAGCAATTCCTCTCTTAATTTTTCAAGAAGATCCATAGCTAGATGAGGGTCTTCTACCCAGGCAAAACCGACCATAAAACATTTTGAAACTCCTTCGTAGCCAATAATGATTTTACCTTTTTTGTTAAATAAGGTCATATCGCCGGCTTCATCCACAAAAAAATGATTCGTTGTTTTGATAGTTTTTTTCTCATTAACTTGTTTTTAATGTTAACTTAAATTCACACACCATGTCTCTCATTAAGCAAAAGAACTTAACCTTCTTTATACTTTTCCGCCATTCTTTGGTATTTTCTTTTTAATCTCTCCTTTCCTTCCTTTGAGTAAAAATCTGCAATCGCAGAATAAACGGCGCTTTTATTTTCAATCTTTGGCAGTCCGGTTTTTACGTTTTTGATAATTTTTTCATTAAATGGAAGAGATATGTCGTGATTGTACAAAGCGATCATTTTCAGAATCGGAATGTTTTCATCCGGTTTAACCCGGGACGCGTTCTCAAAGCATTCAATCGCGGCGTTGATATTCTCAATAGACCAGCTTTTGTTGGCAAATATATCTCCGCACCACAATAAAATCGGATAAGATAAATCGGGAAATTCTTCCGACAATTTTTTCGCGAAGAGCTTTATTTCGTCGTTTGAAAGGGCAGAATTAGCCAGCAGAATTTTGTACAAATTTTCGTCGGCTATTTTTTGATTCACAGCTTCGTCAAAGGCGTCAAACAACTCGTCGAACGAGCGCGAAGCCGTAAAGATTTTATCTATTTCTCTTTTATTCAACCGCTCCCCCGTACCATTCTTTTATCGATTTCAAAATATTCGGTTTGGTGAATTTTGACAGCCCGCAGTTAAATTCAACGGTTTTATTTTTATCCCATTGGTCTTTTTCATTCGCGACAAATTTATCAATTCCAATAACCGCGTATCTTCGGTCGTATAAATTTTTACCGCTCGAATCGAAAACAAAAAAAGCAATAAAAACAGGCAGCGATAATTTTTCGCTCCATTTGGCGTACGCATTAACGGCTCTTCTATTTACAAAGAACCGCTTGCCGGTTTTCGCTTTCCAATCGATTAAAGCTTTGCGCCCGGAATCGGAAATAATATAATCGGGTTTGTCTTCCCCTTTTTCCCAAACGCGGCTATTCCGGTTATCCTCGCCGAATTTACGATATTCTATTCCCCACTGCGTAAGCAAATTAAGTCCGGCTTCCTCCGCTTTATCGTGAAGCAGGTAGTTCTTTCTAAATTCGCCGCCCGATTTTGCCGGTTGAAAATCAAGTTTTTTCATTTTTCCGTTTCTCTAAAAACTCTTTCATATACTTTTTGGTGAATTCCGAAATAACCAGCCGTCCGCTCATTTCGGCTCTTTCCATTAATTTTTCATCCCAATCTTCGGTTCCCTCCCAAAAGCATTTTTTCAAATCCATTACCGTTTCAGGGTTTAAGACTGATAGTTTGCGGGCAATGCGGTTTATCTCAATATCCATTTCGCTTACCGAATCAACCGCCTTTGAATAAAGCCCTTTATCGACGCCCCACCGGGCGCTGCGCCATTCAAAATCCACCGTCATATAAGAATATGCCGCGGAGCCGATTTTCCTCTCTACGGCTGGACCGATAACAAACGGTCCTATGCTCAGCGCTAATTCGCTTAATCTAATTGAGGCGTCCTTAACCGCAACCGAATAATCCGTTGCCGCTACAAGCCCAACTCCTCCTCCGACAATTTTTCCGTGAACCGCGGCGATAATAAACTTAGGACATTTTCTCATCGCGTTAATTACATTTGCAAAACCCATGAAAAATTTTCTTCCATTCTCGTAATTATCAATTGAAATCAATTCGTCAAAAGACGCTCCCGCACAGAAGGCTCCCCCGCCAACAGATCTTAAAATAATAACTTTCACATCTTCCTTACTTCCCAGTTCGTTCACCGCTTCGGATAATTTATAAAGCAGACTTCCCGGAAGCGAATTTCCTTTGGGATGAAAAAACTCAATTTCCCCAATACCTCCGCTTATTTTCCGCTTTACATAACCGTTGTTTTCAGACATTGTCTTCTCCGTTAACTAACTTTTTAATATCCGAAATTCTGTCAATAATAAAATCCGGCTTTTCTTTTTCGAGCTGTTCCCTGCTTCTGTATCCGAACGTAACCGCCGCGGTTAAAGCGCCCGCGTTTTTTCCGCATAATATATCCAGTTCCGAATCCCCAACCATCAAACATTCCGTTTTATCTTTTACGCCGATAGAGCTCATTATTACATTCAGCGGCTGCCCCGAAGGCTTTATTTTGTTGCCCGGTCTGCGACCCATAACATAATCAAACTTATCGTAAATCTTAAAGTGACGCAATATCCGCTCCGCTTGATCCTGCCCTTTGGTTGTAAGCAGACCGATTTTAATTTTACGGGAATAGAGGTAATCAATCAAGTCATACACTCCGGGATACGCTTTAGATCGGTCTATATAATCAAAATAAAAATTTTTATAAATATCAATGAACCCTTCGAGGTCGTCAACGTAAACGTTAAACTCCGCGAACATTTCCCTAAAATGATGTCCGATTAATTTATAAAACCGTTCTTCGGGCATATTTGCTTTCATCCCAAGTTCCTCGAAAGTTCTAAGAGTACACAGATAAATGGTTTTATGCGAGCTGAATAATGTGCCGTCCAAATCGAACACTACCGCTTTAATATTTGATGCGTTGTTTTTCATTCTATTACAAAATCTGATTAATTTTAATTGGAATATAATCAATGTAGTTTATTCGGCACAAGACTAAAATTGTTTTTCACTTTTTATTTTACAAAAACAAATCTTTCAACTAAATTGCAAATAAAAAAAGACGATATATGAAAACCCTTCTATTTGCTCTAATTTTGAACGCGCTTCTGTTTTCACAGTCGCGTGATGTTAATTTATTTATAAAGAACTCGGCAAATTCTTTGCCGCTCATTCACTCCCAATGGTCGGTATGCGTAAGAGATGCTGAAACCGGTAAAATCCTTATCGATTGTAATTCCGCAAAAAGCCTTGCCCCTGCGTCGGGCTTAAAACTTTTCACTACCGCATATTCGTTGGACGCTCTAAGTCCCGGTTTCCAATTCAAAACGAATCTCTATTATTCCGGCGAAATAAAAACCGGGATTTTGAACGGAAACATTTTCATTCGCGGCGGCGGCGACCCGACCCTCGGCTCAGGCTCCGTTCCCGGATCACTGAAGTTGGAAGCATTAATGAAGCGATGGGTCTCAAAAATAAAATCCGCCGGAATTAAGCAAATAAACGGTTCGGTAATTGCCGATGATAATTTGTTAGACAAAATACCGATATCGGGTTATTGGTACTGGATCGATTTGGGAAACTATTACGCCGCGCAGACAAGCGCGCTTACGATTAACGATAATCTTTACTATCTATATTTCCGTCCCAATCCGGTTGTTGGCGGAATCGCGGAATTTTTGGGAACTTCGCCGGAACTACCCGGAATAATATTTATAAACGAAATGAAAACGGGCGCCGTTGGAAGCGGCGACAACGGATATGTTTACCGCTCTCCTTATGATAGTCTTGTTTATCTTCGCGGAACCATTCCGCAGGGATACAACCGGTTTTCTATAAAAGGCTCTCTTCCCGACCCGCCGTTATTCGCGTCTAAACTGCTTACGGATTATCTGCAAAAAAACGGCGTCATCGTTTCCGGAACGCCGGAAAAAGCTGTTTCTCAGGTTGATTATAAAGCGTTCGCTCAAATTGACGAATTTCTATCGCCCCCGTTGAAAGATATTATCCACAAAATAAACAAAACAAGCGACAATCTTTACACTTCGCAAATATTAAAAATGTCCGGACTTATGAAATACGGCGAAGGCTCAAGGGACGCGGGAATAAAAGGAATATTTGAGTTTCTTTCGGGAAACGGAATAGACACGACCGCTTTAAGATTATTCGACGGCAATGGTTTGAGTCGGTCTAACACAATTACGACCAAGATGATGACTGCTTTGCTTTCCTCGATGAAATCCAAACCGTACTTTAAAGATTTTTATAATTCTCTTTCAGTTGCCGGCGATCCGGAGGATGACGGAACTTTTAAGTATTTCGGCAGAGGAACAATAATCCAAAAGAACGCGAGGATCAAATCGGGTTATATTAAAGGCGTTCGAAGTCACTCGGGATATTTGAAAACAAAACGGGGAAAGTTCGTTTCATTTTCCATAATTGCAAATAATTTTAATTGCGACGTAAAGGAAATAAACAAAATACACGAAAAGCTGATCGTGCTTATTGCGGAATCTTTTTAATTTGTTTTCGCGATTTTCCCGTTTATCGCATTTGTCGTTTTTTGAGTCTGAAATTTTTAGTTAAATTTGCGTGTGAACTTTAAAATTTTCAAACCGGAGGAAAAATGATAGAAAAAATTCAAGACTTACTGGGAAGCGACGCCGATTCATTACTCAACCACAAAGCAATTTTCCCCAAGGAGCGTTTAACGTTGCCCGGAAAAGATTTTTTAGAGCGAGTGTTATATCACTCCGACCGCAGCGTCAATGTGCTGAAAAACTTAAATTGGCTTTTTAACACCGGAAGATTAGCCGGAACGGGCTATTTATCCATTCTTCCTGTTGATCAGGGAATTGAACACACAGCAGGAGCTTCATTCGCTCCGAATCCGGAATATTTCGATCCGGAAAATATTATCAAACTCGCTATCGATGGCGGGTGCAACGCGGTCGCTTCAACCTTAGGCGTTCTGGGAATGGAATCGAGAAAGTACGCTTACAAATTTCCTTTTATCGTAAAAATCAACCACAACGAACTATTAACTTATCCCAACAAATATGATCAGATAATGTTCGCTTCAGTTGAGCAGGCTTACGATATGGGCGCCGCGGCTGTTGGAGCCACAATTTATTTCGGTTCCGATGAAAGCAACAGGCAGATAGTTGAAGTAAGCGAAGCGTTTCAATACGCGCACGAACTCGGCATGGGCACAATCCTTTGGTGCTATTTAAGAAATTCTTCTTTTAAAACGGATAAGGATTATCACGTTGCCGCAGATATGACCGGACAAGCAAATCATTTGGGCGTTACAATTGAAGCCGACATTATTAAACAGAAACAGCCTGAAAACAACGGCGGATTTACAGCTATTAATTTCGCCAAAACAAATCCGAAGGTTTATTCCGAACTTACTACGGATCACCCGATTGATTTAACAAGATACCAAGTAATAAGCAATTACATGGGAAAAGCCGGATTGATAAACAGCGGCGGCGCCTCCGGAGAAAACGATTTTGCGCAAGCCGTTAAAACCGCAGTTATAAATAAACGCGCCGGCGGAATGGGGCTGATTTGCGGAAGAAAATCTTTCCAGCGCCCAATGAACGAAGGAATTAAACTGCTCAACTTAATACAGGATGTCTATTTGAGCGACGAAGTTACCATAGCGTAATTTTTCCTTTCCCATAAATTCCAAATCCCGGTTTATATTTTAAGCCGGGATTTTTTTTCTTATTTTTAAAACCATGAATGAATTATACTCTTTACCGATACTGTTCGGCGTGGGCGCCGTAGCCGGATTCATTAACGTAAACGCCGGAGGCGGATCGACCCTTACACTGCCGACGCTGATTTTTCTCGGCTTGGACGGCGCTTTGGCAAACGGAACCAACCGCGTTGGAATTTTAATCCAGAATATTGTCGCTCTGATAAAATACAAAAAGGAAAATTACAGCCAATTTAAATTAAGTCTGAGATTTGCGGCATTCACTATTCCCGGCGTAATTGTCGGCGCGGCAGCCGCCGTAAACATAACAAGCGGAACGTTTGAGTTTATTCTCGGTCTTGTTCTGATCGGAGTAATCATTTCGATGCTTATACCCCGCAAAAGCGTTGTGTTCAACGACGACGAAAATAAAAAAATTCCGGCGAAAACATATTTGGCTCTTTTCGGAATCGGATTTTACGGAGGCTTTATTCAGGTTGGGGTCGGATTCCTTCTTATGGCATCGCTCTATTACCTCGCGCGGTTCAGTTTGATTTACGTTAATCTTCATAAAATATTTATTATTTTGATCTACACTATTCCCGCTATCGCAGTTTTTGCTTTTACGGAAAACATTAATTGGGTTTACGGTTTTGTATTAGCAGGGGGAAATTCTATCGGCAGCTGGTGGGGAGTGAAACTTCAAATTAAGAGCGGCGACAAACTAATTCGCTCGGTTTTGATAGCAGCAGTGTTTATTATGGCATTGAAATTATTGAAGGTTTTTTAGAACAGACGCATATCCTTTGCCGAATGTAATGGGGTCTGACCACCGCCCTGCAGCCATTGAATTGAAATTTTAATTCAACAAAAGGACATTTGCCTTATTAACCGTTAGTGGTTAATCCTAAGTTCAATCCGAGAGACAGCGTGTAATATGTTCCCTTTGCGCTGAACAAACCGAATTCCCCCGAATTAAAATTGCTGTTTAATTTGTATTGAAGTATTAAATTAATATTCTCCGTTAACGGATGAGACAATCCGCCGCCTAAACCTATTCCGAAAAGATTTTCTTTAACTTTTGTTCTGCTGTTTAAGTCCGCTTCGTAAGCTAATGTTTGTCCGGTTACGTTATCAACTACCCTGATGTTGCTGTAGCTGTTATAACTAAAATATGAATACCCCGCTTCGAAGTTCAAAAAAGATGAGAAATATTTGTTTTTGTGTAAGTTAATTTTAACTCCCGCGTAAATTGGAATTAATTCATGCGCGTCCGACGAATAGGTGGAAAAAATTTGTTTATCCTCCGGTCTGTTCTGCTCGCCCATAAATGTGATGTTGAATTTATCCCAGCCTATGTAACCGGCGGAAAGATAAAGCGTAAACCTTTGATTAAAAGCGTAATTATATTCAAAGCCGGCGGCAAAACCTTTTGAAGAACTTCTCGGGGAAACAATTCCTCCATTAATTTGAAAGGAGCTTCTCTCTTGAGCAAGGTTTACGCTAACAAGCGGTAAAATCGCCAGCAATATCATAACTTTCAAAGCGCGGGACATCAAAACCTCCGTTTAATAACTCTTAATATTAAAAATGTCTTTGAACTAAATTAGTTAATTAAAGCTTTTTACACAATCCAATTATTTATGACCCGAGCGCCTGTCAGAATAATTTCCTCAGTTTTTCCGTATCCTTCGTAATTCCGAGGCAAAGCGTCAATTTAATTCTCGCTTTTTGACCGTTAAGATAATCGGTAAAAATAACGCCGGCTTTTTTAAGCCACTTTCCCGCGCCCGGATAACCGTAAATATCCAGAGTTTCTCCAGCCGGACATCTTGAGGTAAGAACCATCGGAATGTTTTTTCTTAAAGCATACAAAACTCCCTCATAAGCTTTCGGAGGAATATTGCCCACCCCCATAGCTTCAAAAACAATTCCTTCTACTCCACTGTCAGCGGAGTATCTGAAAAATTTATCGTCCATTCCGGCATATACTTTAATCAAATCGACGTTCGTGATAATCGTATTCGTATGAATTGTTTCTAACTTTCTTGGTAACCGGTTGAATATCACATTACCTCTATCGACAAATCCCAGCGCTCCGAAATCTAAGCTGTGAAAAGTTTCAACATCCTCGGTGTGTGTTTTTGTCACCTCGCTTGCGGCGTTTATTTCTCCGTTTAAACATACAAGAACGCCCATCTTTTTCGCGTTTTCATCATTGCAAATGTGTGTCGCGTCTAACAGATTCTTCGGTCCGTCCCAATCCGACTCCGAACTGGTTTTCATCGCGCCGATTACAACGACCGGCTTTTTGTTATCTAAAACAAGATCCAGCATATAAGCCGTTTCTTCAAGAGTGTCGGTTCCGTGGGTAACAATTGCTCCGTCCACATCCCCGCGCATTAAATATTTTCTCACGGTTTTGGCAAGCTCGAACATTCGTTCGGGCAGCATGTGGGGACCAGGAAGATTTCCAAAATTACATATTTCTATTTCCGCCAAGCGCTTCGCTTCGGGAATCATGGCTAACAACTGTTCGCCTAAAAAATGTGGCACAGCTCCGCCTGTGTTTTCGTCTATTTTCATCGAAAAAGTGCCGCCGGTGAATATAATCACAATTTTTTTCATATCTCAGCCTTTAGAAAAAATTCTATCGTCGTTCTTAAATCTTCATCAAAAGAGTTCGACGGATGAAAATCCAGCACATTAATTGTTTCCTCAATTGACGCAACGCTGTGTTTAATATCTCCGGGGCGTTCATCCGCAAACACAATTTTGCTTCTCGAAGCGGAGAGTTTAATTATTTTATTCGCAAGCTCTTTAATGGTGATTGATTTTCCGTTGGCTACGTTAAACACTCCGCGCGCATCTATTTTTTCAGCCGCGGAAACATTTGCCCGCACAATATCTTTAACATATATAAAATCCCTTGTCTGTCCGCCGTCGCCGTAAATTATTATATCCTTATTCTGCGCGGCTCGATGAATGAAAATAGGAACCGCGGCTGCATATTGACTTTGAGGATCCTGCCTTGGTCCGAATACGTTAAAATATCTCAAAGAAACCGTCGGAAGACCGAACTCCGCGCTGTAAACTCCGCAGTAATATTCTCCGTCTAACTTTGTAATTCCGTACGGAGATTTTGGTTCTGGACGCATTGTTACTTTTTTGGGAAGCTCCGGGTTGTCTCCGTAAACAGCCGCGGAACTAGTGTGGACAACTTTTTTAACCTTTTGTTTAACGGAAGCTTTAAGTATATTCAAAAGACCGTTTACATTTATCGAAACGCATTCTTCCGGCTTAAGGAGGGATTCCGGCACGGAAACCAGCGCCGCTAAATTAAAAACGTAGTCGGCGTTTTCCAGTACGCTCTCAACCAAATCATAATCGGTAATAGATCCTTTGTGAAGCGTTACGTTTTTAAGACCGGAAAGATTTTTTTCATAACCGCTTCTTAAATTATCAATCACATGCACTTCCGCATTTTTGCAGTCCCAGTATTCCGAAACATGACTTCCTATAAACCCGGCGCCGCCGGTTATTACTATTTTCATAATTCTCACAAATTAATTTATGGTATTCTAATATGTTAATTTTTAACCTGATTTAAAAGCGCTGCGCGCTTCACCAATTGTTTTATGCCGGGGCGGATATTTTCCATAAAAATTGACACCATTACATTATAAAACCGCCGATAAAAATTTAAATTCTTTTATTTCAACGATTTAAAAAATAATTCACAAATTTACTTGCTCAATTCATAAAGAAACCTTATTATTGACTGGAGATTAGCTCCTTGGTTTTGTGTGTATAACTTGTTGATAATGTTTCTATCGTGAAACGTTTCACGATTTTAGTTTTTGCGGCTACCACACCAAACAAACCGCGTGTCTTGTTTATATGTTTTTATTAAACCGCAAAACGCGTTTATTTACAACAACTTATCTCTTTTTACTTAATGTTGACAATGTGTTAATAACTTGTTCGGGTTTTTGGGTTATTTTTAATTTTTCGTTAAAATTCTAAATTTTGGGATTGTTTCAATTGTGGATAACTTATTGAGGAAAGTAGGTGGCGGTCAAGCGCGGCAAAGCGTTGATTCTCACGCAATATGGAAAGAGTGTTTGTCTATAATAAAGGAAAACATACCATTAATTTCTTTTAATACATGGTTTCTTCCTATAAAACCGTTAGAAACCGATGGACCACTATTAAAGATTCAGGTCCCAAGCAATTATTTTATTGAATGGATTGAAGAACACTACAACACTATCATTACAAAAACCATAAAACAAGTCTTAGGCAGCGAGGCTGAACTTGTCTATGTGATAATGGAAGAAAACGACCCCCTTCCTCCCTTAGCCGAATCCATAAAAGAGAGCAAACCGATAATTCAGACAACCGTTACTCAAAAAAAAGATTTTGATTCATATTTAAATCCACGATACGGATTTGGGAATTTCATTAAAGGGGAAGGAAACCAACTGGCGCGCGCTGCGGCGGTGGCTATTAGTAAAAATCCCGGTCAAACATCTTTTAATCCGCTATTCATATATGGCGGAGTTGGACTCGGCAAAACCCACTTAATTCAGGCTATAGGCAACGAGGTGCTGGAAAATTATTCCGATAAAAGGGTTATCTATTTATCATCCGATATTTTTACAGTTGAGTTTGTAGAAGCCATTCAGAATAACAAAGTAAACGAGTTTTCAAATTTCTACAAGAGTATGGATGTTTTAATTATTGACGACATTCAGTTTCTCATTGGGAAAGAAAAAACTCAGGATTTGTTCTTCCACATATTTAATACGCTTCACCAATTAGGCAAACAAATAATTCTTTCTTCCGACAAGCCGCCCAAGGATTTAAAAGGCTTGAACGAGAGGCTTATTTCAAGATTCCAATGGGGATTAACAACAGACATTCAGCCCCCCGATTTTGAAACGAGGATAGCGATACTGAAAAATAAAGCGGAAAGCTTTGGCATTATTCTTTCCAACGAAATAATGGAATATATCGCGCATAACATAACTTCCAACATCCGGGAGCTTGAAGGCTGTTTAATAAAACTGCTCGCAAACTCATCGCTTAGCGAAAAAGAAATTGACATTAATCTGGCGAAAATTACTGTAAAAGAAATTTCAACAAAAAAAGAAATCAATATTTCAATCGATTATATAACGAAAATTGTCTGCGAACACTTCGATGTTGAAGAAAACAAAGTGAGAGAAAAAAACAGGAAAAAGGAAGTTGTTATTGCCAGACAAACAGCTATGTATTTATCGAAAAAACTCACCCGTTCTTCGCTTAAAACAATCGGACTCCATTTCGGAGGAAGAGATCATTCAACCGTTATCCATGCTTTTAATAATGTTGATAATTTAATGAATGAGGACTTCAGTTTAAAAGAGAAAATAGACTCTATACGAAATAAAATTGAGCTGGGTATTTCTTAATTTTATGTTGGTTTTGTCGTTATAAGTATCACTCTTGTGAATAAGGTATGTGGGTATAACGGTATAAATCGAATGTGTTTTTTTATTGTAAATGAAAATTGATTTTTATCTGCGTAAATCATGTCTGATCTGCGTTTATCCGCGTTCCATAGAATAACATGCCATCAATTTACGGCTGCTTGTCGAATTATCAACAGACGTTTACCCTATCGGTTTTTACAACAAAATTTATCCAACTCGTTTTTTTCGTCTATTTTTTCTTTAAATTAAAAAAAAGTTTTTCCACTTTTGTTTGTTAACAACTTGTTCTTTTAACCTTGATAATAAGTTAACAAGTCCTTCGTGAATAACATGCTGTGCATAAATCATATTTGTCAACATGTTATCCACTATTAAATACGGGAAACTTTTCGCTGAATTCGTTAATCTAAAATGAGTTACAAAGTTATCCACATATTCACAATATTATTGTTTTTATTAATCATTTAAAAAGAAATAAAATATTAATAAATAATAGTGTGTTGGCTAATATTTATAGGGGTTTCCTTTAATTGAAAGACTATGAATATTTTGGTATATTGGTATGTTAAATTAAAATTTTAAATCGGGGTTCATCAATGAATTTTAAGGTAAATAGCAAAGAGTTAGAAAAACTTTTAACTAAAATAATTCCTGCAATTCCAAGCAAGACGCCAATGCAGATTTTGGAATATTTTCTGTTCGAGTTAAAGGACGGACAATTAATAATTTATGCGACTGATTTAGAGATTTCATTAAAATCTTCCATCAATGTGGCGTCGGAAGAAAATTTTACCGGACTTCTTCCAGCGAAGAGATTATATGATTTAGTCCGATCTTTGAAAGACACGTCTCTGCTTTTTCAAGTTAACGCCAATAATACAATCAATCTATCAACCGAAAAGGGACACTATAAGTTGACTTATTTGGAAGCCGTTGATTATCCCGAAATACCTTCTTTTCCGCCCGAAGGAGATTCTGAGGAAATTAGAGAAGTTACAATTAATGGAGACGAATTAAAATATTCTCTTGATAAAACATCTTTTGCGATAAGCAAAGAAGAAATTAGACCCGCGATGATGGGCACACTGTTCGATTTCACTTCGGAAGGAGTACGGTTTGTAGCCACAGACGGACATAAGCTGGTGAACTTGTTGAATAAGAAAATATCGCACGGATTGGAAGACCAGTATGTTGTGCCGGAAAGAGCTATTTCGGTTCTTCAAAAAATATTGGACGAAAAAGATGTAAAGGTTTATGTAGATAAAACACATATTTCTTTTAAATTGAGCGACATCGAATTGATATCCAGATTGATATCTCAAAAATATCCCGATTATGCGAGCGTTATTCCACTCGAAAACGAATTTGAATTAAAATTAAACCGAGAAGAAGTAGGCGAAGCGGTCAAAAGAATGATGCTGTTCTCAACTACAAGTACGAGAAAAGTTAAGTTTTCCATTTCTCAAGATAATTTGGAAATATCCGCCGAAGATATTGACACAGGTTCTTCCGGTACGGAAAATATATTCTGCAGTTACTCCGGCGAACCGATAGACATTGGTTTTAACGCCGCTTATGTTAACGAAATTGTAAGTCATATGAGCCCGGAAGAAGAAATTGTATTTAAACTTCACTCGGCTACTAAGGCGGTAATTGTATTGCCCGCTAAAGAATTGGAAGACCAGGAACTTCTGATGCTGCTGATGCCGGTTCGAATAAACAGTTAAAATGATATTAAAAAAAATTAAACTAAAGAATTTTAGATTACATAAAAACAGTTCTTTGAATTTTTCGGATAGTCTCAACTATATAATTGGCGGCAACGGCGAGGGTAAAACTACTATTCTTGAAGCCGTTTATTATTTATCGACTACCAAAAGTTTAATTACTAATACAGATTCTGAAGCGTTGAAATTCGGAGAAAATGAGTTCGAGATTTCCGGGCATTTTGAAGATAAAGTTAAGGATAAAGTAAGAATTTATTTTAATAAAGAAGTTGACAAGAAGAGTATTTTTTTGAATAATAAACAAGTTTACAGGTCGTCTTCTGTAATCGGCAAGTTTCCGGTTGTTAAATTAACACAATCCGATCATTACATTACCTTAGGTTCTCCCTCCGAAAGGAGGAGGTTTGTGGATTCGGTTATATCTCAATCAAACTCAACTTATCTTAATATTCTGCTTGATTACAATAAAACATTGCGGCAGCGATCTTCTCTGCTTTCTAAGATGAGGGAGAATCCTGGGCTTAATTTTGATAATCAATTGGACTCATGGACTGAAAACCTTATACTGTTGGGAAGCGAATTGGTCTCGCGTAGAATTGAGTTTGTCTCCGAGTTTAATTCTTTTATATCGGAATCTTATAAGAGAGTTATGCGCGATAAAGAGGTTCCTTTAATTCGGTATTCCTTTTTGGGAACCGAAAAACCTTCGGAAGTTAAAGACGCGTTTTCGGAGGAAATTTATAAAAGAAGAAACGAAGAACTGAGAAGAGCGAGAAATTTAATCGGACCTCACAGAGATGATTTTATATTTGAGTTGAATGATAGAGAATTAAAAAAATACGGCTCTCAAGGGCAGCATAAAACATTCCAAATTGCGCTTAGGTTTGGCGAGTTTTTTTATCTAAAAAATAAAGTTAATAAATCGCCCGTTTTTTTAATGGATGATATTTTCGGCGAATTGGATTCTTACCGTTCGGAAAAAATAAGCGAATACCTTAGGGATATTGGTCAGGCTTTTATTACCATGACCGATTTTAACGATTATCAGAAATTAATGCACGAGAAAAACGATTTGGTAATTAAAGTTGAAAGCGGAAACTGTGTATATGCATAGCGAATTCAAAAGCGTAAGCGAAGTAATAAAACATGCCGACGAACTGAATAAATTCAGAACAGCGGTTGAAGGTTTTGACGTGATTGGAAAAATGGAGGAAATATTTCCGGGAATTTCTTCTTTTGTAACCCCAAAAAGAGTTGACCATAAGACGCTTTTTATCAGGGTGGAAAACTCGGTTATGAGAAGTGAATTAAGTTTAAACAGAGAAAAAATGATTAAAAAAATCAACGGGTTTTTTAAAAAAGAAATAATTACAAGTATAAGGTTTATCTAAAAAGTATAGGTGAAAAAGTGACTAAGCAGGAAGCATCCACAAATTATACAGCGAAAAATATAAACGTATTAAAAGGATTGGAAGCGGTAAGGAAAAGACCCGCAATGTATATCGGCGACGTAGGTTCGAGAGGTCTTCATCATTTAATCAATGAAGTAGTAGATAATTCTATTGATGAAGCTTTAGCCGGATATAATGATAAAATAATGGTTACAATAAATAAAGACGGAAGCGTAACGGTTGAAGATAAAGGACGCGGAATTCCTACGGACATGCATCCGGTTGAAAAACGATCGGCTCTTGAAGTTGTTATGACTGTTCTTCACGCAGGCGGTAAGTTTGATAAAGATTCGTACAAAGTTTCCGGCGGGTTGCACGGTGTGGGCGTATCGGTTGTGAACGCTTTATCCGAATGGTGCAGAGTAGAAGTTAAAAGGAACGGCAAAAAATATGTGCAGGAATATAGAAAAGGAGAGCCTGTTTTCGCAGTTAAGGAAATTGGAACGGTTAAAATGAGCGATTCGGGTACAAAAGTAATTTTCAAACCGGACGAAGAAATTTTTATAACGACGTCATTCAAATTTTCTTCTATAGCTGAAAGAATGCGCGAATTAGCTTATTTGAATAAGGAAGTTTCCATTACAATAAAAGATGAACGCGACGGCAGGGAAGAAGTTTATCACTTTAAGGGCGGTATTAAAGAGTTTGTGAATTTTCTTGATGAAAATAGAAAACCGATGCATAAGCCAATTTACATTGAAGGTGAAAAAGACAATACACCGGTGGAAATTTCTTTTGAATACACCGACGCCTACAGTGAAAACATTCATTCATATGTAAACAACATTAATACAATCGAAGGCGGAACGCATCTTGTCGGTTTTAAAACGGCGCTTACAAGAACGTTTAATAACTACGCGGCGAAAAATAATTTAGTGAAGGAAACCAAAAAAGGAAAAATCACTTTAACCGGAGATGATTTTAGAGAAGGATTAACCGCCGTAATTTCCATTAAAGTTATGGAACCTCAATTTGAGGGACAAACGAAAACAAAGCTTGGCAACAGCGAAGTGAAATCGGTTGTGGAAACAATTGTGGGAGAAAAACTTGCCGAATTCTTGGAAGAAAATCCAGCCATCGGCAAAAAAGTTATTGATAAATGTATGAGAGCGGCTGAAGCGAGAGAAGCCGCGAGAAAAGCGAGAGACCTTATCAGAAGGAAAAACGCTCTCGACTCCATGCATTTACCCGGAAAACTTGCCGACTGCTCAATTAACGACCCTGAGCACTGTGAAATTTATATTGTCGAGGGAGACTCAGCTGGCGGATCGGCAAAGCAGGGAAGAGACAGACGTTTTCAAGCCATTCTTCCGATTAAAGGTAAAATATTGAATGTTGAAAAAGCAAAATTGAATAAAATTCTTGAAAATAATGAAATACAAGCTATGGTTTCCGCTATCGGCGCCGGAATAGGCGCAGACTTCGATCCAAATAAATCGAGATACGGTAAAATTATTATTATGACTGATGCAGACGTTGACGGAAGTCATATACGTACGCTTCTGTTAACATTTTTGTATCGTTACATGAAAGAACTTATTGCCGAAGGCAAGGTTTATATAGCGCAGCCGCCGCTCTATAAAATAAAAAAAGGAAAAGAAGAGCTTTACGCTTTTAACGAAGAAGAAAGAGATAAAATTCTTAAACGCTACAAAACCAACGGCAATTTAGACGAAGACGGCAATCCGAAAGGAGTAAATATTTCCCGCTATAAAGGTTTGGGCGAAATGAATCCGGAACAACTTTGGGATACGACAATGAACCCCGAAACAAGAACGATTCTTCAAGTAACCCTGGAGGGATTGGAAACGGATAAAATATTTGAAACGTTGATGGGAGACGATGTAGCTCCCCGAAGAGCATGGATAGAAGAAAACGCAAGATATGCAAATTTAGATGTTTAATAACGAATAAGATTTTAAATTTAAAGGTTTTTTTATGGCTACAATATTTGAAAAAATAGTTCCAATACAGTTAGAAGACGAGATGAAATCATCATATATCGACTACGCTATGTCGGTTATAGTTGCCAGAGCGCTGCCTGACGTGAGAGACGGATTAAAACCTGTTCACAGAAGAGTTCTTTTCGGTATGAATGAACTCGGAATGTCGCACAGCAAACCGTATAAAAAATCCGCTAGGATTGTCGGTGAGGTTCTCGGTAAATATCACCCGCACGGAGACAGCGCGGTTTATGATACAATGGTAAGAATGGTTCAGAATTTTTCTTTAAGATATCCCATACTCGACGGACAGGGAAACTTTGGATCGGTTGACGGTGATTCCCCCGCGGCGATGCGTTATACCGAAGCGCGGTTAGCTAGAATTGCCGATGAAATATTAAGAGATTTAGATAAGAACACGGTTGATTTTACGGCAAACTTCGATGATTCGCTTCAGGAGCCTACCGTGCTTCCGTCGTATCTGCCGAATTTGTTGGTAAACGGATCCAGCGGTATAGCGGTCGGTATGGCGACTAATATTCCGCCGCATAATCTGAGGGAAATAATCGACGGCTTAATTACTCTTATAGACAAACCGAATTTGGTTGAAGAGGATTTGTTAAAATTAGTTACGGCGCCGGATTTTCCAACAGGCGGAATAATTTACGGCTACGAAGGCGTACGGCAGGCGTATTTAACCGGACGAGGAAGAGTTGTAATTAGAGCCAGGGCAAACATAGAGGTTCATAAAAACGACAGAGAATCAATAGTTGTAAGCGAACTTCCTTATCAAGTAAACAAGGCTAATCTTATTGAGAAAATTGCCGATCTTGTTAAAATGGGAAAGTTGGACGGCATCTCAAACATTCGCGACGAGAGCGATAGAGACGGATTAAGGATTGTAATTGAACTGAAAAGAGACGCGCAGCCGACGGTCATACTGAATGGTTTATACAAACACACTCAGATGCAGAACACGTTCGGCGTTATTATGCTTGCGCTCGTAAACGGCGTGCCAAAGGTTCTTACTCTGCGTCAGGCAATGAAGCATTTTATCAATCATCAAATGGATGTATTGATTCGCAAAACCAATTATGAATTGGAAGCTGCCGAAAAAAGAGCGCATATTTTGGAAGGTTATATTATTGCTTTGGATAACATAGATGAAGTGATAGAAATTATTAAAAAATCACCGAATGTTGAAACCGCGCGTCAAAAATTAATGGCTCGGTTCAAACTATCCGAAATTCAAGCAAAGGCTATTCTGGATATGCGTCTGCAGCGCTTAACCGGGTTGGAAAGAAAGAAAATAGAAGACGAGTACAAAGAAATAATTAAACTGATTGAGAGATTACAGGGTATTCTTACAAGCGAAACAAAAAGATATGACATAATTAAAAGCAACCTTACGGCGCTAAAAGAAAAATACGGCGACGATAGAAGAACCGAACTTGTGTACGATACTCAGGATTTTACTCTCGAAGATATAATTGCCGAAGAAGACGTTGTGGTAACTATTTCGCATAAAGGTTTCATTAAACGTTTCCCTGTCAGCGGATATAGGCGTCAGAATAGAGGCGGTAAAGGAGTTACCGGAGCCGGAACCAAAGACGACGATTTTATTGAACATATGTTTATCGCCTCCACACATAACTACATTATGTTTTTTACGGACAAAGGAAGATGTTACTGGCTGAAAGTTTATGAATTGCCGGAAGCCGGCAGAACCGCTCGCGGAAGATCTATCATCAATTTATTGCAGAAAGAGAAAGATGAAAAGATTACAGCTTTTGTGGCGGTTAAAGATTTTGCGGAAGATAAATATTTGATGATGCTGACAGAAAACGGCACGGTAAAGAAAACGTCCCTTTCGGCGTATTCAAATGTTCGCAAAGGCGGAATTAATGCTATTAATCTCGTTCCCGGAGACAAACTTATCGAAGTAAAAATGACCGACGGCAATAACGACATTATTATAGGCACATATAACGGCATGGCAATACGATTCAATGAATCCAACGCGCGGAATATGGGAAGAACCGCAACCGGCGTGAGAGGAATACGACTCGCACCTGGAGATAGAACGATCGGATTCATTGTTGTAAGATCGTCTGTTACGCTGTTGGTCGTTACTGACAAAGGTTACGGAAAAAGGAGTTTGATTACCGACTACCGGATTACAAATAGAGGCGGCAAAGGAATTATCACAATTAAAACCAGCGAAAAAAACGGTAAGTTAATTGCGATGAAAGAAGTAAACGATAAAGATGAATTGGTTATCATCACCAACAAAGGTATGGTTATTCGTCAGTCTGTTAGAGATATCAGAACCATGGGAAGAAACACGCAGGGGGTTAAAGTTATTCGACTAAACGAAGAAGACTCCATTGCAGATATTGCAAAAGTGGTTGACGAAAGCTCCGAATTATAAAATTAATAACAATATTGCGAGCTGAACGAGGAAGCGTATATTATTAAAATTAATCTACGCTTCCCGGCTCGGCAGAATTTATAGCTGTTTCGTTAGAACTCTTTGAACAACTTAAAAATTGTCATTCTGAATTTATAGTATCCTTATTAAGGATACTTCGAAGTAAATAATCTCTTTTATTTTTCGCTTAACAGATTCTTCGTCCCAAAGAGCGGGACTCAGAATGACTGGATTGCTTAAGCCTTCCCATCGCCGGACAACTGAATATGACAAAAGAGGATTTCGCAAAGTCTTTTATTGTTTTTTTCAGAATTTAAAATTCTACGGCATTAATCCCTTGTTTAACACTTGCAAAAGTTAACCACAATAAAAACAACAAGTTAACGA
>CAYNUJ010000003.1:26264-39627 GCA_964400095.1 uncultured Melioribacteraceae bacterium | reverse complement strand
AGATAAGGATCGACCAAATCGTATAGCGTGTTTGCTATTCCACTGGATGAATCAAAAATATTTTCTAATTCGTCATTCTTGTTTTTTATAGCGTCTTCAAGAGCCGTATCGTCGCTTATGGTTAAACCTGTATCCGTATTGAAAGTTATTCCAACTTCGGTGAGAGAATCGAGGGAACCGCTCGGCAGACCGGATACCGTTCCATAAGCTGTTGTTGTCATGTTTGTTCTGAGGGACATAGTCAGCGCGTCGCCAATAAAAGGACCGCGTACGCCGTTATCGGCAAGGCTGTTATTCTTCACGTATGAATATACGTCGTTAAAATTATCGATGAAATCCTGTAATTTTTCTTTTATTTTTGTCACGTCCGAATCGACGCCGACTACAACGTCGTTATCGGTTGTCTGCATAACGGATTTTAATTCGAATGTAACTCCGGTAGCCAAATCGCTGATTGTATTTGAATTTCTCTGAATGGATACGCCGTTAAAAGTCATTTTCGCGTTCAATTGATTAGCCGAAGAAGTTACGTCCGAATATAGAAATCCGGGTGTATCGGGATTGGTGGACTGATCGTAAGTCGGGCGAGTCGTGCCGATATCTAATCCGAGTACATTTAATGCCGTGCCGGATGTATCGGATAATGAAGTTATTTTGTTATCGAGTCCGGAGTTTTTAGACGTTATGGAGAATTGAGACGATCCGGTAGAAGGGGAATAAACGGAAGCCGAAACTATTCCCGACGCAGCTTTTTCTTTTGTCGCGCTCAAACTCATATCGGTTACTAAATCAAATCCGGTATTGTGCGATATTGAAATATAATTATTAGTATTATCGACAGTCAATTGTAATTGATATGTGCTGCCCGTTGTCACTTTTACCGCCGTAACTCCCGTAACGTCTGAATTTATAGTATTTACAAGCCGGTCGATTAAATCGGAATATGTTCCGCCGCCGCTGTCGGAAACCGTTGTTGTCGTTCCGTTAATGTCTATGTCGAACGAAGTGGAACCTCCCGAATATGTGCCCGATTTAGCCGTGGACGTGATAACGGCTTTATCCGAATTTATCGCGTCTCTTATCGAGGTCATTACATCTTCGTTTGTTCCCGCGGTGGTTAAATCAACTTCCACATTTGCGGTATATTCGCCGGTAGAACCGTCGCCGGTTTTAACTGTAAATTTATAAGTCCCGTCGGTTATTCCCAAAGAATTAGCCGATGTGCTCGATGTGTCGATATCTTTCGATATTACAATATCGCTCTTTGCAAGCTGAGATATTCTAAGGTTATAATTGCCTATTCCGGCGGCTGTAGTGGCTGACGCGGTTGCAAAAGAAGCGTCGGAAGTTGTCGCCGCTTTATAACGGAACTCGGAGGATGTGCCTGTAAGTTTAAAATTTGTTAAAACTGTTTTAAAAGAATCTAATTTCGAACTTAAATTACTGTATGCCGTGGATTTTGTGTCGTATTTGGATTTCTGTTTTGCAAGAGGCAAAATCCTTCTGTTCGATTGCAGAGTTTGGTACTGATCGATTAATTGGTTAATTCCTGCTGATGATAATAAGCTATTAATCATTCCTTTTTCTTTAATTTGTTAAAAGCGTCAACCCATGTTTCCTTTAATTCGGATAATATTCTATGAACTAAATCGTATTCTTTTAATCGCATCTGATCTTGGCAGAATTTGTATAATTTCAGCAGACCCAGAGAAATTTCTTTAGTTTCGCTTGATTCAAAATTCAAGGCGTTGATAAGTTCCTGAATAGCCTTATTAGCTTTTTCGAGGTTATGCCTCTGAACTTGCGCGATGGCAAAATCATAAACTTTGAAAAGCAACTTTTCGGGAGTGGCGTCAATTATTTCTTTAACTAAATATTGATTAACATTGTTTAAACTTCTAGCCGCTGAATATCTGCCGTACATTATTTATCTCCAATATTTAATAAAAAAGCGCCCCGGCGCTATGCGCCGGAGCATTAAGTTCAATTAACCGAATAAGGAAAGAACTTGTCTTGGTGCAAAGTTAGCCTGAGCCAACATTGAAGTTGAGATCTGAGAACTGATAGAGAATTTAGTGGCGTTCAGTTGAGTAAGAGCCATATCGGTATCGAATATTCTGCTGTAAGAAGATTGTGAATTCGCGATTGCCGATGTCAGGAAATTATCTTTCAAGTCTAATCTTTGCTGGAAATTACCAACTTTCGAAAGCGCTCCGTCAACGGAATTTTCAAAAGTATTCAAATAAGCTGTTAAGCTTCCAATAGCCGCGGCGGTTGTGCCAACGTTTGCCAACTGTGTTATAGCGTTATTTACAGAAGTGCTTACGCCGGAAAGCGTGAATGCAGAGTTAGTTACCGTGAATGTTCCGCTGAGAGTTCCGGTGGAAGATGTCATATAATTAACATCTAATTTATCGGTTGAATCCGCGCCGGTTTGGAAACTGAATGTTGTTCCGCTGCTCATTGCGCTCGTGGAAATCAATAATTTGGTATCGTTGAATTTGGTTGTCGAGAATATATTCGCCATTTCTTTCGCAAGCGCTTGAACGTCGCCTGCTACTTTCGAATTATCAGTTGCCGGGTTGCTCGAATCGGCTACTTTAGAACGAATCTGTGTAACGATATCTTTTATTGAAATTAATTGCGTTTCGGCAGTGGAAAGCATGTCTTTTGCCGAACCAACGTTGTTTTGTGCAGACTGCATTATTTTGATCTTCTGATCAAGAGATTTACCAACGGCGAAGCCGGATGTATCGTCGCCAACAGAATTGATTCTTTTCTGTGTAGCAAGTTTTAACTGAGCTCTTGCCGCTCCCGCATTAACTGCTTTTAACGCGTTGTACGCCTTTATGGCGCCGATGTTTGTGTTGATTCTAAAGGACATTTTGTACCTCCTTGTTTTGTTTTTAATACGATCGAACATCCTTGTTCGACCAGTTAGTTTTATTTCTAAATCTATAATCGGAGGTTCGTTTGGAAAGTTTAGACCTTCTCTTAAAAATATTTCTTAATGCTCAATTCATTTATGAGGAATTAATAATAGATAAAAAAAATCCGGTCTCTTGTGAAGACCGGATTTAAGTTGAAGGTGTTATTTATCTTTTAACCGAACAGACTCAAAATATTTCGAGGCGCTAGGTTAGCTTGTGCAAGCATAGAAGTGGCAACCCGACCGCTTATTTGTCCCTTGGTTGCGTTTAGTTGTTCTAACGCCATATCGGCGTCGAATAATCTGCTGTAAGACGATTGTGAATTAGCGATTGCCGATGTAAGGAAATTATCTTTAACATCGAGTCGCTGCGCATAATTACCTATTTTCGATAATGAACCGTCAACGGCATTTTCAAATGTAGATAAATATGAACTCAAACTTCCAATTGCCGAAGAAGTGGTTCCGACACTCACTAATTGAGTTATAGCGTCGTTTACTGATTTACTTACTCCGGAGAGTGTGAAATCGCTTGAAGTGACGGTGAATGTTCCGCTCAATGTTCCGCCGGAAGCTTCCATATAATCGACATTTAATTTATCCGTCGAGTCGGCTCCGGTTTGGAAACTGAATGTTGTACCGCTGGTCATTGCGCTTGTGGAAATCAATAACTTTGTATTGTTGAATTTTGTTGTATTAAAAATGTTTGCCATTTCCTTCGCGAGAGATTTAATATCGCTCGATATTTTATCCGAGTCTGCCGCCGCGTTTGTTGCATCTGCAATTTTCGAACGAATGGAAGTTACAATATCTTTAACGCTTACCAATTGAGTCTCTGCCGTCGAGAGCATATCCTTCGCTGAACCGATATTGTTCTGCGCCGCTTTCATCAATTGAATTTTTTGGTCTAGTGATTTACCTACGGCAAATCCTGAAGTGTCGTCCGATACAGAGTTGATTCTTCTCTGTGTCGATAATTTCAGCTGCGCCTTTGCGGCGTTGCTTGTAACGGTTCTTAAAGCGTTGTATGCTTTCAAAGCTCCGATGTTGGTATTAATCCGAAATGCGGATGACATAATTACCTCCTTGTAATGTTATATAACTAGTTGTTTTACTATTCCTTTGGTTGATAAATTTTCTACATTAATTTTATAATCAGGATCTAAGTTCTCTATGTGCGATAAATACTTTAAAGATTCGGCGAGGTTGTCGTCGTCAACATATAACTTAGCCATAAATTCCAGAGCAGGTATATAATCGGGGAATTGTTCGATGACCATATCCATTATTTTAATTGCGTCGGCTTTATTTTCCGCGGCAATACTCTTCGCTTTTTCCAATTGAATATCCGCCCATACGCTTACGAGAATATTTCTGCTCTCGGCAAATGAAGCCATTGATTTCCATTTCCTCAAAAATTTTTCTCTGTTGCGAACCAATATATCCTTCGCGCATTCTGTCTGTCCGTAATATTCAATTGTTCTGTCGAGCGTACCTATGGAACCGCCCCATTCGTGGGAGTATCCTGTTGTCGGTACAGCGTAAAGATTTAATCCCGCCATTTTGCATTGAAGCGCTATATCCCATTCTTCCGAATAACATGGCGTATAAGCGTTGTCGAAACTGATTACCGAACTGTTGAAAAGTTCCGTTTTTACGACTAATAAAAATCCCGATACTTCATCCACCTTTACCGGCTGGTTAAATTCGCCTTTTTCGAAGTACTGGATAATTTCCATTTTTTCAAAATGAAGATAGCTTCCTTGAGGTCCCACTATTGCCGCCATCGGCAGTTTATCGAGAGCTTCTTCAAGCGTATAAACCGCTTCCGGTTCAATGTGCAGATCGGAATTTAGAATGAAGGATGTTTTTGAACGGGCAATGTTCAGTCCTATATTCCAAGCGCGGGAAACTCCCACATTCTGTTTAATTGCCGCGAATTGATCTATTCTCGGATGATCTTTCAATTGTTCGTAAACTTCCATCGAATTAAAAACTACAATCACTTCGCCTTCTATATTATCCAGGTCGTTCAAAAGGGTTTTAATATTGTATTCGCTGAAAGGGGAGAAGTCGATTACGGGAATTATAAAACTCCTCTCCGGACGAGAATAACCCGGATTGGCAATTTTGGTATTTTCATTATTATCCGGCTCCGCTCGTAAGGATAATTCTCTCCATTCATCGGGCGTTTTTGTATCCGTTTTGTTTCCGGTTACAACGTCGAGAAGTTCTTCAACTCTATGGAAATAAGTGTGAGCTTTCAGAATTATTTCTCTTCCTCTCGCTGCAATTTTTTCCCGCTCGTCTTCATGAGTTAAATAGTAATTAATCTTTTCATTTATGTTATCATCGTCATAAAGAACATAATCTTCGCCGTCGGCAAACATTACAGTCTGACCATTGCCCTCGGTTTTATCCGTTAGCAAAAGAGAACCGATTGACATGGCTTCAAACACTCTCATATTCAAATCATTTTTTATCGCGTTGTTAAAAACGATTTTAGATTGTGAAAAATGTTTAGACATTTCATCAAGGAAACATCTTTTGAATGCAACTTTATTTTTCAAATTGATTTTTTCGAGAAGATTTTTTCTCCTTTCGTGAACGGAGGAAGATAAAGAACCAACAAATCCGACATCGAAGAATTTTTCTTTCGATTTGGGAGAATGTATTTCCGGATCGGCGCCTAAAGGCAGCCAGTAGATATTTTCATGACAGTGTTCTTTGAATTTTTCTAAATATTCTCTTTGCGCAATAAAAACGTAATCGAAATCATTTGCCAACTGCAGGTGGAGCTTCAAATTCATATGAGAATCTATAAGGTAACAGGCAGTGGGACATCCGAGTTTATCTATGTTTTTCGGATAATAACCGAATACCGATTCAACCCATAAGTAAATATCCGGATGATATTCTTTATCTATTTGTTCTTTTATTTCTAAAAGATCCGGCTCAAAACCTGTAGAAATGTTATGCGGTTTAATTATATCTTCCATTCCTTTCAAGTTCCAGCTTTTGATTAGTTCTTCGGGAAGTTGTGGACCAACGGTTATCACATTGTATTTTCTTCGTAATGCACGTTCTATGTATGCCGCCGTGGTAGCGGGATAAGAAACGTATGAAAGCCATATTTTTAAGTTTTGTCTATCGTTCATTTTTTACTCTTTGAACACATATTCACCAATCCATTATTATGCCAAAAAGGGTTTATGGCATAAGAGCGGCATATTTGATGTTTTTTATTCATGTCTGGTCGGTAGTTGTCTAATATTAGCCAAACTGTCAATAAACTAATTTAATTAGATTTTCCGCGGTCTTCCGCCATGTAAAATTCTTCATATCTTTAGCCGCGTTTTCTCCTATTGATTTTAATTTATTCCGGTTTTCATAAGCCCATTCAATCTTTGCTATTATCTCATCGAGGCTCGGTTCTTTCCAATCGGCGACAACCTGATTATTTTCGTCCTGTATCCTAAATTCACTCATTTCCGTCAATTTGATTGAATTATCGTCGGTAAGAATATCTTTATGACCGGAATTGAAGGAGGCAATAACCGGTTTTCCGCACGCCATATATTCCATTAATACTAAATTCGTTCCGCCTTCGCACCGGTTAGGGAATAAACCGATATCGGTATTTAAGTAAACATCGCGTAGTTTATCATTGGGAACAGCCGGAAGTGTAAATACTCTGTTACCGTCAATGCCGTTAGCTTTGCACAAATTGATCATCTTGTTTTTCCAAGTTTCGCCATCCATATCAAATTTGATATGAGGCGATATTCTCATCATTTCCAATGTATGAGGCCAGAGATTGTACCATGCGTTCATTAATATTATATCGGAATATTTCTGCTGTAATATTTGGAACGCTTTCAATACCAGGTCTTGTCCTTTGCGCAATTCAAATTTACCGCCTGAAAAAATAACGAACAGGTCGTTGTGTTTTTCTTTCTCTCCCGGATAAAATCTGTCAGGGTCTATTCCCTGAAGCAGTATCTCCGTATTCATTATCCCTTTGTCGTGCATTTTATCTCTGCACCAGGAAGACCCGGCTATCACTTTGTCGTATTTTTTAGCATTTCCCTTAGTTCTATCAGTGAGTTCATATTCAAAAAACGTATATCCGTAATTTTCATCGCCCCATATATCGTTCATCGGTTCAAAATTCTGATTCTGAAGAGCTTGGAAAACTTTTCCTTTAATCTTTTTACCGGCGGCAGAATCCTTTTCAGCGTCATAAAATTCAACTCTTCCTTTTAGTTCACGCCTTATATATTTACTGCAGATTCCCCATCCGAAATTCTCGCCCGACGGTAAAGAAAGAATAAGGGGAGACGCGGAATTATTCGTTTCATCGGAATGATTTGCCGATTTCTTTTTCAATAAAAAGTAGTAATTCTTATCCTGAACGCCGCTGTCAAGTTTAATTTCAATCGTATCGGATGATATTATTTCGAAACTTCCTCTTTCAAAAAGAGCTTTCCACATTTTTATTCCCAAAATCGAATTGTTGCCTATGCTGGTTTCGTGTTCTACCTCTGTATTTTCCGCGGGCGCTTCGATATAAGCGATACCATTATTGTTAAGCATACTGCCGATTTTTTCAATCGCGGTATTCGGGGAATCAGCCTGATTTAAGAAATATCGTGACCAGATTAAATCATATTTCTTCCCAGGCGTATCAGAGTTATGAATAATTTCGGCGCTTCCCAAATCAGCTTCGGAATAATGTTTGTATTCGTTATCGGTGTATGAAAATACCGTTATCCGGTCCGAAATACCGGCGAATTTTTCGGCAATATTCGATTCAAATCCACCAACGAGCGCTACAGCCGGATTCTCAGGTATATTTAATTTCATCACAAGTTCGCTGAAAACCGACTCGGCGATTTCGTCGGAAAGTTCTTGCGGAATTTCTAATTGATATTCGTCTGATGCGGAATTGCCCGAATCCTCCGATTGCTCGTCATTATCGCTGTTTACCATAGAAAATTCCGCGTCTTGAACTGCGGGGTTAATTTTATTACGCAGGTCGTTTTCCAATCTTTTGAATACATCAGTCCAATCGCCGAGAGATTTTTGCCTGTACAATTTCATTGAAGGATACCAAGGCGAATCTTCTCTCTCCAGCAGCCACCGCCAGTCGGAATTTGAGGGGAGCATTACCCATACTTCCTTGCCCATTGCTCCGGCAAGATGACAGACCGAAGTATCTACCGTAATTACAAGATCCAAGTTTTCAATTATCGCCGCTGTATCAGCCCACGATTTTATTCCAATCTGATCTAAGTCCTTTACAATAAGCGCGTAATCGCTTAACTGAAGCTGCGGAATGCCTTTCTGAAGACTGTAAAATTTTGCTCCGGGAACGCCGAAAAGGAAAGATAAAGCGCTCAGTTTTACCGAACGGTTTTTATCATTTTGATGAACCGGCGCGCCGCCCCAGACCAGACCGACTTTAAATCCTTCGTTCCCGATGAATTGTTTCCAATATTCCGTTTTCTCTTCGCAGGCGTTTATGTAAGGTATTTCGAGCGGTAAATCATTTAAATCGGTTTTGTACAGCTTTGCCAAACTAAGAAGGGGAATGTCAAAATCGTAATCAATATCCCTTTTTTCCGTCGATATTCTTTCCAGCAGTTCGTCAATATAATCTGTTTCGGCAATTAAAGGATGAAGACCTTTATCGCATTCAAATATAACATATGCGCCGTCCCGCTTGAGCAGTTTAAGATAGCGAAGAAAATGGAGCGCGTCGCCTAATCCCTGTTCGGCGTAAATTAGAATCTTTTTACCCGCTATGTTTTCAAGAGAATTTAACAGCTTGTGAAATTTTCTCGGACCGAATTCTTCTCTTTCCATACGTTTTTCGTAATGTTTCCATCCTTCTTCAAATTTTCCTAACTTGAGCAGGGTTTCGCCTTTATTATAATTTCCAATCACATATTCAGGATCCAATTCGAGCGATTTATCGAATAGTTCAAGCGCGCTTTGTAAATTACTTTTACGCAGCTCCAAAAATCCCATATTTGTATATATAACGGATAAATTGGTTTTATCGTCTCTCTTTTTAGCGATATTTACGGCAAGTTCAAACGCCGACGAAGCCGCTTCATAATCGTTTAAGAATGTTTTTGTCGAACCGTAGTTAACTATCGAATTTATATGCTCCGGGTCTGCTTGAAGGGCGCGGCTGAAAAAATCCTCCGCTTTTTCATAATCTTTTTTATGGAAATAAATTAAAGCTATATTATTGAGCGCGTCTGGGAAATCAGGTTTAATTTCGATGCTTTTTTTGTAGAAAGAGAACGCTTCGTCTTTTCTATCCAGTCTTTGCAGGCAGACCGCTATTGAATAGACAACTACGTGGTCGTTATTTTCAATTTCACATGCTTTCTGGAAATATTCGAGAGCGTCTTGGTAATCTTCCAAATGAAACGATACGTTGCCGAGAGCGCAGAGATAATTCTTATTATCTTCGTAAACTGAAAGAGAATCTTCTAATTTTTCTTTGGCTTTGCGTAAATTCCCGAGTTTTATATATTTAGCCGCTTCTTTAATTTCGGGAATAACGCCCGAAAATTCCAATTCTCCGATTGAACTTTCGTTAACTCCTTCGGGAGAGGAGTTATTTCCCGTCATCAATAAATATTTTTCCGCCGAATCATAATCACCACGATTCTGATAAATCAGCGCGAGATTATTGTACGCGTCGTCCAAATTGGGATTTATTTCGAGAGCTTTTAAATAATATTCAATCGCTTCATCATCTATTTCCAATTTTTGCGAGCATAAAGCTAAATTGAAAAATGCTTCCGGGTGGCATGGATTTCGGCTCACAACGTTTTTATAATTTTCTATTGCCGCTTTATATTCACCTTTCTGCGATTTTATTACTGCGAGAAAATATTCGGAGTTTACGTCTGCCGTTTCATCAACAACTTCGGTTAATATCTCTTCGGCGGTCCGCGAATCGCCATTATTGAATGCGTTTAACGCTTCGTCGTAACGGTCTTTTATTGATCTCAATACCATTTCTTCCTCAATTGAGTATTATTCTAATTTTTTGATTTATTTGCTGAAGTCCATCCAACACATTTCTATCCCCTGGAAAATGTGTCTCTAAGAATTGAAGGGGAGTGTCAAGTTTATTGAATTCCGATTGATCGATATAATAGGAAATTAGGTAAAACGCTGGCGCCGGATTGTTTTCAAACTGTGTGAATTTAGTTTCGAGTAGTTCGATAGCTTCTGTTTTTTTTCCGTTTTGAAATAATAACTCCGAATAATTTGTTACAAAAAACGAATTATCTTCAAATCGCTGCGCCAGAAATTCCATCGCGCTTAAAGTAATTTCTTGATAATGATAATTTTTAAGCAGTAATAAAATTATGTTGATTTTGTATTCGTCCGCGCTGTTTATCAACTGCGCAATATCTTCTCCTGTAAGTCTTTCTTGAAAATGCAGTTTCCTGAATATATCTGTGAATGTAGAAAATCCCAGATTATCGTACAGATTTAAAAAATGGGAGAAGTATTTTTGAGAATTGGAATTTATAGCGATGTGTAATCCGTTAAGTACTATTTCCTCATCCGGCAGAATAACTCCTACGAGTCCCCGCTTTTCATTTTTCGCCGCAATATTCAATTCGTAACTGCTAACGGCAAACATCAGAGCGCGTTCAAAATTATTTTCCGAAAAGTATATTTTGGAAGCGAGCAAATGCGCCGAAGCTCTTTTATCGTCGGTTTCGATCATTTTATCCAGAAACGCTTTGGCGTCGGTATTATTTCTTTTCTGCAAATGATAATTTGTCAGGAATTCATAACAGAAATATTTGTAGTCATTCGGCAGAGATTCTTCATCTACTGCGAGAGTAAAAAATTCCTTCGCTTTGTTATTATTCCCTAAAATGGAATATGTAAGTCCAAGCTGATAAGCGGTATATGGCGACGGGCTTACTCTGAATTCTTCGAGAAGAAGTTCTAAATTTCTTCCCGCTTTAGATAATATAATTTCCGGCGAAGCGCAGTAACCGTAATGGAGTATTTCAATATCGGAATCTATTATTTCGATGTTATTTCTTATTAATGAATTTTCAATCTGTTCGTGAACTCTTCCTTCGAATTGTATATTCTTTCCGGCGGGGAAAACTCTGCAGTAAGTTCCGTATGTTTCCGCTAAACTGTTTGATGAAATATTTTTAATCAGGCATTTAAGTCCTTTGTCCGGATTATTTTTTAGGATATCTCTTAGATTAGCCTGCGATTTTGAGGATAGAGCCTCGTCTGCGTCGAGATAGAGGATAAAATTTCCGCTGCATTTTGATAAGGCGAAATTCCTAGCAGCGGAAAAATCATTCTCCCATGGATAACTATAAACTTCTGCTCCGTATTCCTCGGCAATATTTTGGGAATTGTCTCTGCTTCCCGTATCTACAACTACAATTTGATCAGCAACATTTTGAACCGAACTTAAGCATTTTCCCAGATTCTCCGCTTCGTCCTTAACAATCATCAAAAGGGAAAGCAAAATTCTTTCGTTCATCTCATTGCGCTGCTATTGCAGTGGTTTTAGTTGTTTCCTCAACCGTCTCAACCTCTTCGATCTTTGGCGTTTCGGTCTGAGTGTCGTACAATGAATTATCGTCGGCTGTGAACCCGAGTTCCAAGTTGATTTTACTTAATCTGGATTGCGCAAAATGATTTTTGCCGTTGTTTACAACAGACCATTCAAACATTGTTTTAGCTTCGGAATCTCTGCCGAGCACGTAAAATATTTCTCCCAATCCTGCGCACGCCTGTGAAGACGAAGGATTAATGCTGAGAGCTTTTTCAAAGGCTTTACGGGCTTCCTGAGTTCTATCTAACGCTAAAAGATTGAAGCCGCGAAAATTTTCCAAACTGGCAATCCGCGTGTTGTTATTGAATGTATCCTTACGCGTACGAAGTGATTTTTCGGCGCTTTGTATTTTAGAGAGAGACTCATCGTATCTCTTTTCGTTAAATAATTTATACGCGAGCTTCAAATCATCAAAAAATTGATTGTTCTTTATCTCGTTTAACGCGGATTCCGAATTCAATGTGTTGTGATCTTCGGAAAGATTAAGCGCGGTATTGACTTTCTTCAAACCGGCGATAGCGAATTGATTTATCGTGTTGTTTTCAATCGCCCATTCAAACATAATTTTAGACTCATAATCCAATCCCTGCAGAAAGAATATTTCGGCTAATCCTGCACACGCCTGAGATGAGTTCGGATTGATGCTCAATGATTTCTCGAAACATTCTTGAGCAGTTTCAATATTCCCCAAACTGAGGTAGTTGAATCCTTTGAAATTTTCTAAACTGGCTCTGGAGTCGGATCTTTTATCCTTTGGGATGTTCGTAGTGTCTTTTACGTCTCCCATTAGCGCTTGAGCCTCGCGCAGTTTTTCCAATGAGGCGTTGAATTCCTTTTTACCGAAAAGATCATAAGCCTCGTCGAGCAGTGTTGTTAATTTATCCATATTGCTATTCCTTAAGTTTAATTGAAAAAGCTTTGTCCATTAAGAACAATTTGTATGCCAATTTCGGATTTGTTCAATTTGCTTTATTATCGGCTTTTTCTCTACATACATGAATAATTTATGTTCAATATTAGCCAAATGACAAAAAAACATAACTCTAAAATCAAGAGATCCAGTTATCGCGGACGGAAGCCATCCGTTCCCGATGGTTGGTCATATTGTCTTAATTTATCGGTTGCTTTGTGGAATTCGGCTGTGTTATTTCCGGTTATTGTGTAAGCCTCTCTTATAACGGTTTCGCCCGTAAAATTACCGAAATCGTCTTCGAGATTTTCGAGGCTGAAATTTGAATTGTTTATAAATATAAAACTCTTATATTTATCGAATTCAATTTCATTTACATTTACGGCAACAATAGATTTCTGCAGGTCTTCGAGCGAATTGATGAATTCTACAATAGGAGTATTAAATTCATAAACAACTATAATTTTTATGTTTCTCTTTAACCCGGCAGAAAGGGAAAATATCTTATTAAGCAATAACTGATTTATCTGACGAGCGTGGATAATAAACGCGTTATATCCTAGCGAAGCACAGACAAAATACTGAAAATCATTCAACTCTTCGTTTAAGTTTTCAGCCTTTATTCCCGCATCGGTTAATATCCCTATTAAATCATCGGCTATTACTACATTTCCTACTTTATGTGACCCTAGAAATTGAGTGTGGTAGCCTGCGGTTTTGAATAATCTTGCAATACTTTTTTTAGTGAAAAATCGTAGGTGAGTTTTATCCAACAAACCGTTTTCCGTGTATTGCCAGTCGCCTTCGAGTAATTGTCTGAAAATAGACCAGTGCCTTGTATTTGGAATACTTGCTATAATTTCGCCGTTATGCGATAGTTTCGGTTTTAACAGAG
>CAYNUJ010000003.1:0-26164 GCA_964400095.1 uncultured Melioribacteraceae bacterium | reverse complement strand
TCCGGTCTGCTTAATGTATAATAATCCTCTTGTTTCGATTTATATGATTCGGCTAATTTCATAATATCCTTTTATTATTTATCTGCAATCATTTGTTCTAAATATTCTAAATTCCCGAGGGCTATGTCATTTTCCGGGCTTAATTGCAGTACGTTATCTAATAAATTAACCGAATCCTCAATTTCACCGGTCAATATTTTAAGAACGGCAAGATTATTGAGCGCGTCAATATTTGAGCTATTATGCCGCAGCGCCGTTTGTAGAATAATTTCTGCATCGTCAAACTTCTCGGCTTCAATTAAATCCTCCGCTTCAATTATTGCTTTGTCGGAGTCTGTCTGCTGCTCAAGTCTTTGCGATATTTCGGTCAATCTTTGTCTGCTTAGTTCATGATCCGGATTAACGGACAGAACTTTATTATAATAGAGCTTCGCTTCAGAGATATTCCCCAAATTAATATTCGTCTCACCGAGACCGAAAAACGCGTTTTCTTCGTCGAATTCAGATAATTTGCCGAATAATTCTGCGGAGAGTTCAAAATTATTGACCGCAATTGCAATATTCCCGGCTAAATTCAGCAGCTCGGCAAAAGAAATCGATTCGAACTCGCCACGATCAAATTCATCGAATGTTTCAATTGCGGATAAATATTCTTTCAGAGCTAAATTATAATCATTCTCTTCGCTGTGAATAATTGCGCGGGATAAACTTTGTTTAAATTTATTGCCGTTAAGCGGATAATAAATATTCCTATTTTTCACTTCTTCATTTCTTATCCAAATACCTTCCGGATCGGCGTTCCATTTATCAACAAAGATTCTATGGTTTGTTTCAATTCTTTCGTCATAAGCTCTATTTCCGTTTTTCCCAAAACTTTTTGAACCGAAATGATGTACAAACGCATCTTTTGCGATTATTGTTTTGTAACCGGATATTTGGCTTCTCAAACAAAAATCGTCATCCTCAAAATTACCCGGCGAGAACCGTTCGTCGAGTCCGCCTATTTTATCGATTACGCTTCTTTTAATGAGCGTACAAAGAAAGGCTACACGAGGGAATTCCATAATCTGGTTTTCATACTCTTTGCTTACTTTTTGCGCGTACTGATGCATTTTTTCAATGGATTCGTATTTGGCGTTTTCGTCGAATTGCGGTCCGCTCACATAATTTGACATACCGCTGACTATTCCGATTTGCGGATCGGAAACAGCCGTATCAATCAATTTCTTTATAGTTCCATTTGGAACAACAATATCGTTGTTTGCGATTAGAACATATTTCCCGCCGCTGACCAATATACCCTGATTTACCGCTGAAGGGAAGCCTCTATTCTCATCGTTGAATATCGCTTTGTCAATATTTTTCAGTTCCAACTGCTCTTTAATGTAATCTTTTGTCTCATCATCGCTGTTATTGTCAACTACAATAATCTCCAAATTCACAGACTCCGATTTTATTATCGACTCGATAGTTAACGATAAGTAATCTTTATTGTTGTAGGAAGGAATAACGACCGATACTAAATCGCCCACAGTGAATTTATTATTTTCAGATAAATTGTGCGGAGCAAGGGATTTCACTTTCATTTGAAGTAGATTTCTTAACTTGTCCGTATCGATAGAGTATTTACCGATTAGTACTTCTTTTTTTTCATTCGGGAAAGTATATTTAAGAATTTCGGAATATTCGTTGACGAAGAAATTTATTGCATTGAAAGCCGAATATTCAAGCGCTGTCTCGAAACCATTTTCTACCAACGACTTAACATCGGTTTTTAAAAGTAAAACATCGGTTATTCTTTCCGAAAAAGACTTTTTATCGCCGTAATTCACAATAAAAGAATTAAATCCGTCTTTGCAGAAACTCTCTACTCCCATGCTGGCGGTTGTTATAGCGGGAACGCCGCAAGCCATCGCTTCCAAAACGGGTAAACCGAAGCCTTCGTACATCGAACAGCTGACAAGCAGCGATACTTTGTTCATCAACAAAGCAACTTCCTCGGACGAAAGTCCGGTAACAAATTCGATTTTCAATTGAGGGTATTGCACATCGGCTACGTCTCCCGATCCGTCGTGACCGCCCCAAAGCGCGTAAACATGTAGTTTTTCGATATCATTCTCATTTTCAAATAAAACGGCGAGGGTTTCCACTAAAAAGAGGAATCCCTTTAACGGGTCGAACGGATTCCCGATAAATAGTATGGAGTTTTTTTCGCGTTTAATTTCCGATCTGGGATAAAAAACATTGAAATCTATTGAATTCGGAATGTATCTGGCTTTTCTTCCGAATTTGTTTTCAAATAAATTAAGCAGATGCTTTGAAACGACAATGTTTTTCACCGGGAAGGAATGCAGCGTATCGTAAAAGTATTTATCCATTCTCAATTCTTCGTAATTCCGTCCGATGTGATAACCTTCGTAGCCTTGACAAATGTGAAAAATTCTGTCGGGGCTGAATTTAGTTAAAATTTTGGGTACATCGTAAACTGAAAACACCACCGCCATATCGGCGTCTATTTCGTCAATTTCATAATGGTCGTTAAGCCGGATAAATTTTCCTTGCAGATTTGTCCATGAAGGATAAGGGGAATCGGAGTAAACGGTAATATCGCATCCTAACGCGGCGAGTTTTTCCATGTGATTGAAAGCTACTTTAACGCCTCCGCCTATTACATCAGTATAACGCATAATAAACGCTATTTTCGGAGTGCGGTCGGTTATTTCCGGAAATTCCGAAACCGGTTTAATTCTTTTGCTGAAATGCTCCTTCATCTGCTCGTCGCTGATATTATATGCCGAATAACAATCTGTGCATAAATAAGCATGAGTTGCAAAATCTGACGATATATCGAATTTTATTCTTTTATTTATAGTTGCGCCGCAGTTATCGCATCTAAAGCGGAAATAATGCTCAATTTTATAATTTACTACGGAGTAATTCCAAATAAGAATATTTTCGTCCTTCGTTCCCGGAAATTGTTTTAGAGAAAAGTTTTCGGCTGATTCTCTTTTATTTACGTCGGAAATGCTCTCTATTACCGTATCAACATCGTTTTCGCCGATCGCAAGTTTTGCCCAGACAAACAGCAATTTTGTTTTATCGTCGAATTCGAGAATGCTTTTCTTCCTTTTAAAAGATTTCACGAATATTCTGAATTCCTGGAAAGAGAAGCAAAGTTCTGTGAATTTCTCGAAAGATTTATCAAGAAACGGATTCGGATAATCAGCCAAATATTTGAAAACGAAAATCGCGTCAACATATTTCCATTTTTTTTCGCATTTAATTCCGTGATTATACAATCTCAACGGATAGTCGCTTTTTGAACGATCGTATTTGTAAAGATCGTGGAAAACGTTGCTTCTCTCTTTTGGCTCGATAGGGGAAACTGTGGTGTTTAACAGCGCTTTTTTGAATTTTTCGGAATATTCTTTATAAAAATCATTCTGCTTTGAAGAAAAGAAAGCAGCGCCGTTCTTTAAAATTGTTTCTCTAACTTGCCCGTTTATCGTCGCCAATCCGCTTAACAACCAGTTCCAGAATTTATCTTTTATAACGGGATGATTAACATGACAATCAGGGTCTTTAAGCATATCGAAAAGATGCTCTAAAAATTTCAGCAGATCCTCTTTGTTCGTCCAGTTGATATTTTTGTAAAAATGCGCGAAAGAATAATGATTTAGATAAAAATCTACAATATCATATCCGTCGTAACGGCAGTCAAGACTGAAATCTGTGAAGCCCTGCTCTTTGTGTATTCTTCGTTTAACCAACTTTTGGTCTATATAATGGAATTTATAACCTTTAGCGGCAAGTCTGAACCAGAATTCGGTGTCCTGCGCGTGTTTGTACTGAGGATTAAAACCGTTTAACTCACGCATTATTTCCAGTGGGATCATAATCGTGCAGCCGTCAACAATATCGTATTTTAGCTGCTGGGGGAATTCCAGTCCTTCCGCGAAAGGTTTTTTTTGATCGAGATCCGATATTTCATCTTCGGCGTTGATAAGATCAAATTGACCGAAAACAAGACCAAATTTTTCGTCAAGATTTTCGTAAGCTTTAATCTGAAGTTCGAGTTTATTACTATAGAATAAATCATCTGAACTCAGCCAGCAGAAATATTTCCCTTCCGCGTTTTTAATTCCGGTATTTAGCGCAGAGGAAATTCCTCCGTTTTCTTTCCGAATTCCTCTAATTCGCTTATCCTTTTTCATATATTCTTCAATAACGCTCCAAGTATCGTCGGTGGAACCGTCGTCAACAATTACAGCTTCCCAAAACGGATAGGTTTGTTCCAGAATACTGTCTAAAGTTTTAGGCTGCCAATCAGCTTGATTATAAGAAGGGACGACAACAGAAACAACAGGTTTCTTAAAATATAAAGCTATCGAAGTCTCTTCCGATTTCGAATTATCTTCCTCCCAGTCGTACCAATCTTTCCAGATTTGAACAAAATTGAAATCCGCTTTAAGTAATTTATCTTCATCCCAAGTCGTGCGGTGAGTCTGCCAATATTCGCCGCCCATATTCCATACGTCTTCATTCTGTTCGTGGCTGCCAATAGGAATTTGAGCAAATACAATATTATTGCAATGATTTATAGCTTCCGAAATGAGGCGGCAGCCGTCTTCTTCCTCGAGGTGCTCGACAACATCAATCATTAAAATTAAATCGAACTTTTCATCTGTGGAATTAAGATAACTTAAACCGTCGGTGTTTAATATTTCAGCCCAGGGCGCGGCTTCTTTAGCTTTTTCTATATAAGGCGCGTGCGGTTCAATAGCTACTACTCTTTGGTCCGAATTTGTGTATTTCAGATAATCGCCAATTCCGCATCCGATATCCAAAATCGATTTGGAGTTGCTTATAAGATGCTTTACAATATTCTGAAATTCTTTATTTTTTATTTTCTCATATAATTCGGAGTTTAATACATCATTTACATCGTTTAGCATTGAATAATATTCCTATTTATTTGACGCATTTGAGTTATTATTTAACTGACAGCTTTCAGTTCGCCGGTTCTTAATGTAGAAAAAAATGATTCCATCTCCTCTATTTGTCCGCGTAAAGATTTGGTTGCAACAGCCGCATTTAAAGAATATACCGTTGCAAGACTTCTATCAACTTTTTCTTCCGCTTCCGCTCGATTGATAGTTAAATCCAATTGATAAATATTATTAAACAGCGTCAGCAGTTCATATTTATCTACAATTTCGGGAGAATGAATATGAAAAATACCTTTCTTATAAAGTGATTTTTCCAATATGTTTTCGATTATTTCCGCCAAATAAAGCGTTGTAACTCCGTTCCAGAAATGATTTGTAAAGCCGTTAACCGTATTGCCCGCTTGACTTTTCGCCCATTCAAGCAGCGAACGGCTGTGGAATGATTCTTCGCCTATTATCGACGTTCGGAGCGTCATGCAGTCCTTATTCTCTCCGGCGTTTTTACTTAATCCGTATAAATCGTCAGCGTCAAAAAAATCTTCTTCGGTATATTTACCTTTCTTTCCCGTATAAACGCAGTCGGTAGTTATGTGAAAGCATTTAATCCCTTTTCTGCCGCAAAGTTTGGCTAAATTGCGGGGGAACCGGGAGTTAATTTTCAAAACGTTTTCCACCGAGTTCTGCGCGAGCGTCGGTTTGATAATCCCGGCGCAATTTATTACAACCTCGACATCAACAAGAAAATTGTTCAATTTATCAATCGGATCGTTTGCAATGTCAAATTCACTTCTGGAAATATCAACTACTTCGTAGTTATTCCTTTTAAAATAAGAAGCAACCGCGAATCCGAGCATTCCGGTTGAACCGAGTACTAATATTTTTTTCATTTTATCTCTCCTCAATATTCCAAATATCCCAGTAACGCGAATCGAAGCGAAAATCGTCGTTCAGACTTTCGCTTAAATCCGATGTTGATAGAAACATTATTTTAGTGTCTTCGGTAAGCGACATAAATCCGTTAGCGTAACCGCTCGGTATAAATAAAACAGACGGCTTTCTTTCGCTAAGCGTAAAACGAAAGACTTTCTGCTCTTTAGACGGATTTACCCAATCGTCAATTTGAACCGTTCCGATTAACGCGCTTCCCTTGAGAACTATTACATATTTCGCTTCATGTTTATGTCCGTGCCAAGCGCGGATAAATCCGCGTGAGTGATTCTCCACTATGTAAAACCGCTTAACGGCATTAAACTTAAAATCATTTACAAAACTTACGGCTCCTCTATCGTCCACGGCTAAATCGCCTTTTATTAGAACGGGATAATCTTTGGTCAATAATCCGCCTTTTTCGTCAACCGAAAGAGCGTCTTCTAATATTTCCTGTCCGTTGTCCTTCATTACGCAGCCTCTACTTCTTTAAATTTCTGAAGCATCAATTCTTCGTAATGCTCCTTTAAATAAGCTTGATTTGAATATCTCGGACTTTTCAAATCCTTAATTCTTTTAGTTTCAACCAAATATTTTAATTCCTCAATTCCTTCGTCAATAGAGTGAATTGCCTGAAATTCGAATATATCTTTAGCTTTTTGAGTTGAAACGCGGTAGTTTCTGGTGTCTTGAAACGGCATATCCGTGTGCTTTATAATCAAATCGGGGAAGTGCATCCTTACCTGATAAGCTAAATCCATTATCCGAACGTTTTGACGGGCAAGATTGAATATTCCGGTGTGTTCCGTTCCCAAATTCATTAAGACTGTCCGGGCAACGTCTTTAACGTGAAGCAGGGGTCGGAATTGGTCGCCGCCGAATACTTTTATTTCACCTTCTACGGAAGCTCTGATTGTAAGTATATTCACAACTAAATCCAGCCGGATTCTCGAATATAAATCACCCACGCCGAACAAAGTGCCGAGCCGGAATATGATGGCGTTTTTATATTTAAGGTATTCTTCCGATTTTAATTTCGTTTCGGCGTAAAGAGATAAAGGAGATGTGGCGGAATGTTCTATAAGTTCCTTATCCTGCGCGCCGTAAACAGAGCAGGTGGACATAAAAATGATTCGTCCGTCGTAATTTTCGGAGAGCCATAAAACAGAATCCTGATTAATCGCTTTTGTTAAATTGGGATTAAGTTGACATGCTCCGTCGCCCACAAGAGCTGCAAGCCATACAACAGCGTCCGCCCATTTCAGGTTGATTTTCAACTTTTCATGATCCCGTACATCGCCGTGAACAAAATCAACCGGTTTTCTGAAGGAATCTTCGTATATTAATGCGTCATATACTCTTACGTTGTAATTGGATTTTAACAATAAATCTGTTATCGCTCCGCCTACATAACCGGCTCCGCCAACCACTAAAATGTTTTTCATTGAAGTTTCCTCTTCAAAATATTTACTATTTTCTGTGATGTTTTCCCGTTCCCGAGCCATTTCAGATCTTTTTTTGAAACTGAGTATGACTCAAAGAATTTAATCGTTTCGGTTGTCATTGTTTTTATCGCTCTGTTTTCACCGATTAATATGCTGTTTCCGCTTTCAACCGATTCGGGTCTTTCGGTATGTTTTCTAGGGACAGCAACCGGAACGCCGAGCAGGGGACATTCTTCCTGACTCGTGCCGGAATCAGAAACAACACCGTACGCGTTGTATTGTAAATTGAGATAGTCGAGAAATCCGTAAGGTCCGACTAATTTTATATTCTTTTTCCCACTCAATAACTTATATTTTCTAATCAATTTTAAAGCTCTATTGAACTTAACAAGCCTTATTCGCATTCCCGTTTTTTTGCCCAATTGATTCAAATATTCCAATATATGATTGAATTGTTCTGGGTCTTTTAAGTTTTCGTTACGGTGAATATCGGCTAAAATGTAATCTTTCGTTCGTAAACCGGCAGGCATATATTCCTTTACTATTTCGACAATAGTATTGCCAACTACAAATATCTGATTCGGATTCTTGTTTTCCTTAATTAATCTTTCCTTATATAAATGCGTGTAAACAAAAACGAAATCGGAGACGTAATCGCAAATCACCCGGTTTACTTCTTCCGGCATTCTCCGGTCGTAAGATCTCATTCCGCCTTCGATATGTCCGATTTTATATCCCTCTTTAAATAAAGGAGCGCTAACCAGGGCGGAATTTGAATCGCCGAGGAAGATGATCAGATCAGGATTAATTTTCTTCCTTTTCAATAAATGGAATATTTCTCTGGATAAAAACGACAATTGGTCAAAATGCGTAGAGCTGTTTTTCCCCGTTTCCAGCGTAAAATCAGGCTTTCTGATTTTTAGTTCGCTGAAGAACACTTTACTCAACTCGTCGTCGTAATGCTGACCGGAATGAATCATTATATGATCGAAGTTTTCATCCAATTTTTCGAATACTTTACTCATTCGAATGAAATCGGGTCTTATGCCTGTAATTGTAACTATTTTTTTCATATTCACCATAATTTCCACTATTCAATCAAATTATGTACCAATAAAAAGTCCGATAAAAACGGGATAATTGAATTCCCGCTGTTCTCATATAGGATAATGGATAATAATAGCCAATATTGTAAATTATTTCTCTCAAAAAAAAAATTGTTGTTTCTTTTTATACTCGGATTATTTTTAAATCGAAACACTAAACTTTTATAAAATAATTCCGATTATCTGATTAGAAAACCAAAATAACAATTAATAAAATGCTTCAATGAGTGAAGCCTAAATATTATTAGCAGGGAGGCTATTATGTTTAAATTAACTCGGAAAATGACGTTATACGCGTTTGCGGGGATTTTTTCATTTATATTAATGAACAATCCTTTGGCATCATCGCCCTCAGGCGGCGACGAATACCTCGCGTTTGCCGAAGTTATGCCCCAACCTTCTGGCGGGCTGCCGGAAATCTATAAAAAAATTAAATATCCGGATATTGCAATGAAAGCCGGAATTCAAGGGAAAGTTTATGTTTTGGCGCTTATCGACGAGAGGGGAAACGTCAACGACGTAAAAGTTCTTAAAGGTATCGGCGGGGGATGCGACCAGGCGGCGGCTGACGCGATAAAATCTTCCAAATTTACTCCAGGATCCAACAAGGGCAAACCCGTTAAAGTTAAATTATCTATGGTAATCAATTTTAAATTATAAACTTGTAGGTTTAAGTCATGAAAAAACTTAAAGATATTTTCAATAATCTGAAATTCGTTCGGAAACTGCAGCTCGGTTTCGCGATTATCGCGTTTATTGCAACTGTGATTGTTGTAAATGATTTTATTCAGATTAAAGGATTTGAAAAGGTTAAGGATTCAATTTTTAACGATTATGTTTCTCCCAAGGGGAAAATAGACGATATTTATTCCACTTTTCAGAAAATCCAATTTACTATGCTGAAACTTTCCATGGAAGATTTTGCAGATAAATTTTCCGAAAATTACGAAACATATCAGAAAATGAGAGAAAGTTTTGACGGTAAATTAGGAGAATTGAAGTCGGAATTAAGCGCTCTGGGATTTGCCGAGAAGATGAAAGAAGTTGAAGCTGATTGGGTCAACTATAAAAGTATGGTTGCGGACGGAATTGTAAGCGCGGCATCCACAAAAAATTACGATTATGCGGCTGTAATTACAACAAGCGTCGGCGAAGAAGTTGGACAAAAAATGATTTCCAACTTTGAAAATGTTGTAAATGAGCTAAACAGGAAAGCGGATCAGCTTGACGCGGAAGTATCGGAATCGGTAAGCAGTGCAGTTACAATAATTTTAATCGGAATGGTTCTCGGCGCTTTAACTTTTATATTGGCTACGCTTTTGATTGCTCCGGCGATTACAAAACCGGTAAGGCAAATGATGGAAGTGATAGGGGAATTTTCTCTCGGCAATTACGAAGCTCATCTAAATATTCACACAAAAGACGAATTCGGGGAATTGGCGGATAAATTACGACAATTGCGCTTGGCTCAAAAAGATAAAATTGAAGCCGCCGAAAGAATTGCCAGAGGCGAAATTCAGAAAGTCGAACCTGCCTCGGAAAAAGACGCTCTCGCTCACGCTTTTAACAAGGAAGTTGAAATATTCCAAGAATTGATGTTTGAATCGGATAAATTGATAAAAGCGAATCAAGACGGTAATCTTAAATTACGAGGAAATACCGAGCGGTTTGAAGGAGGCTGGAAAAGCTTTATCGAAGGAATTAATTCGATACTCGACGCTATTGTACACCCAATTCAGGAAGCCGGGCTAGTGCTTAACGCATTGGCGGGCGGAGATTTGAATTCAAAAATGAAAGGTGACTATAAGGGCGATTACGCGAAAATTAAAGAAGATGTTAATAAAGTGGTCGATTCTCTAAACAGCGCCATAGGAAGAGTAGCGGAAAACGCCGAATCCCTCGCTATGGCGGCATCGCAGATATCTTCCGGAACAGAGGAATTAGCCGCGGGCGCCGACGAGCAGAATATCCAGGTTACCGATGTAGCGCAGTCCGTGGACGAAATGTCCAAAACAATTTTGGACAGCACCCGTCATGCTACTACGGTCGCCCAGTCCGCAATGGAAGCCGGTAAAAAAGCCCGCGACGGCGGTAAAGTGGTTAACGAAACCATTGAAGGTATAAACCGTATAGCGGATATTGTGATGAAATCTTCCGATACGATAAAGACGCTTGGCAGAAGCAGCCATGAGATAGGCGAAATAGTTAAAGTGATTAACGATATAGCGGAACAAACTAATTTACTCGCGCTTAACGCCGCAATTGAAGCGGCGAGAGCGGGCGAGCAGGGAAGAGGTTTTGCCGTTGTTGCCGATGAAGTTAGAAAATTAGCCGAAAAAACGACAAAAGCGACTAAGGAAATTGAAACAATGATTAAAAATATTCAAATCGATACTCAAGGCGCCGTAGAATCAATTGAAGAAGGCGCAAAGGAAGTTGAAAAAGGCAAAGAACTCGCCGGAAAAGCGGGGAAATCTTTAGATGAGATAATTGAAGACGTGGAAAAAGTCGCCGAAGTTATTAACTATCTTGCTGCGGCTAGCGAAGAACAAAGTTCTACCAGCGAACAAATTAGCAGAAATATTGAAAATATAAGTAACGTTACAAATCAATCCGCCGAAGGAACGCGCGGAATTAGTCAAGCCGCTGAAGAATTATATAACCTTACCGGCAACTTAAAGGAAGTTATCAACTACTTTAAGATGAATTCCACTCAAAGTGCGGAAAAATCCAACGATTCAAACGGCAACGAAAAAAACAACGGACACGATTCAGATTATTTTATCGGTCATAACGGAAGACTACACGGTTAATTCGTACCCGTTTGGTAATGTTCGTAAATTAACGAAAATAATAAAGGAAATTATGATGCATCAGTTAGAAAATATATCCGACAATTCTACATTAGAAATATTGATGAATACGAACATCGAGGAATTAAACGAACATGATGCGGTTGAGTTTTGCAAGTTAATCGAATCAGGGAACAAAGCGATAATAAATCAGTTCAGCTATCTTGTTTCCCGCACGGAGAATATCCATATAGCCGAAGCGCTTGTTCAATACTGCGATTCCGACGATAGTTTCGTTCGCAATTTATCCGGTGAAATACTTATCAATTTGGGTTCGTTTGCCCTCGATCCGCTTTTAAATAATTTGGATGACGGCGATAAGCATAAAAAGAAATTCATAATTGACGTACTTGGTTTAATTGGGAACAAAAGAGCTTCAGAGAAAATATTGCAAATGCTTAAAACCGCAGCCGACGAAAATGTTACACTCGCATGTATTGAAGCTCTCGGAAATATGGAAGAAGAAAGAGCCGTTTCCCTGCTTATAAACCTTTATAATGACAACGAATTATTTATTCCCAGCATAATTGAGGCGCTTGGAAAAATCGGCTCGAATGCTGCAATTGAGTTTATTACTTCAGCCTACTCAACGGACGACGATTTGATAAAATATTCAATTATCGAATGCCTGGGAAACGTCGGCTCTGCGAAATCATTTTATTTCCTTTTATCGGAATTAAATAAATTAGACGGTCCCCAAGCTTGGGCGGCGGTTGAGGCAATTTATAAATTATCGCAGAAATATAGTCTCGAAGTTCCTTTCGAAGAAAATTTCAAAAATATTGTGCTGAACACACTTTACGAAGCCGACGCACAGTTCCAAAAAGCGGCTCTTTTCCTCGTTATTTCTTACGACGACCCGGAAATATTCCAGGCATATCTATCCGTTCTCGGCTCCGATTATGAAATTAACGAAATTGTTAAAGACAAATTATTCAACAATATCAATTCTACTCTGCAGGGAGTAAAGAAAAGATTACAAGCTAAAGCGGATAATATTCCCGCTCTTTTAGCGCTGCTGGAAGAAATGAGCGATATGCATGGCATAGTATTTGCCGATGAGTTGTCAAGATTAGAAATTGAACAATTTGTTGACGCTCTCGCGGAAACTTTGGAATTTCCGCATGAAGAAGCGCGTAAATCGGCAATGAATTTAATGTTTAAAATTGACGCGGATTCGGCTATGCTGTTTTTAGATAAAATGCTGGAAGATGACAATCTTTGGAATAAGTTAGCTCTACTCGATATTTTGGAAGAAATAGAGCTAAACGCCGAAACTCTGAAAATACTTTCCGAATATGTGGAATCTGCCGACGAAATGATGAAAGAAAGGATTAATTATCTTATTGAATCAAACAACAAACAATTAAGCGAATAGTATCGGGGAAATTATGATTACGGCGGAACCCAGATTGTCTCAACAACAGCAGTCTCAAAACATGTCTTTGACTGAATTTGACGGATGGAGAAAATATATATATGATATGACAGGTATCTATTTCCAAGACGGGAAAAAATATCTGCTCGAGAGCCGGCTTCAGAGAAGGATAAAATTTCTCAAATTAAATTCTTTCGAGGAGTATTTCGGATATCTTAAAAGACACCATTCTGGTAGAGACGAACTTACATATTTATTGAACGCGATTACAATAAACGAAACTTTTTTCTTTAGGAATCAGCCTCAGTTGGACGCGTTGGTATCAAAAATACTTCCCGAACTAATTAAGAAAAAGAAACTAAGAAATCAAAAGAAGATAAAAATTTGGAGCGCCGCTTCCTCAACAGGGGAAGAAGCGTATTCAACCGCAATTATGATAAACGAGTTCATTCGTCCAATGGCGCCGGGAATAGAATTTGAAATTGTAGGGACAGATATTAATAGCGATGTGATCGATACCGCTAAGGCTGGGATATTCAGGGATTATTCTATAAGAAACACTCCCCGGCATTTTTTGAGGAAATATTTCACTCAAACTTCGAGCGGATATCATCTCGACGATGCAGTTAAAAAATACGTTTCATTTAGATTGATGAATTTATACGACGACCGCGCCATGAGAATGATGTTTAATTTTGATTTGATTTATTGCGCTAATGTGCTGATATATTTTGACACGCAGTCCAAAATTAGAGTTGTAAACCATTTATACAATGCGTTGAACCCGGGCGGATATTTATTTATCGGTTATTCTGAAACGCTTCATGGTATTTCCAAAGCTTTTAAAGTAATAAGTTTTCCTAAAACAGTAGGATATAAAAAGGAGTAGCTTCGTAATGAAAAAGGTAATATTAGTAGCGGATGATTCCCCTACAATACGAAAATTCGTAACTATTTCACTGAAAATGAACGGTTATGAAATACTTTCAGCCTCAGATGGCATGGAAGCTCTTGAGCTTTTGCCTCAAAAACCAATAGATTTGGTCATAACTGATTTGAATATGCCGAATGTTGATGGATTTGAACTAATAAGAACTATTAGGGAAAATATTGATTACCGCGACGTTCCGATTATTATTCTCAGTTCGCTGGATAAAAAAGAAGATATTGACCGCGGGTTAAAGTACGGCGCGGATTCATATCTGATTAAGCCGTTCAATCAAAAATTAGTTTTATACGAAATTTCAAAATATATAAATTAGGAGATACAATAATGGCTCTCAAATTCTTAGTCGTGGACGATTCCGCAACTATGCGCAGGATAGTTGGAAATTCGCTCAGAAATTTAGGGTTTAATAATTTTGTTGAAGCCGAAAACGGCAAAGACGCTCTGGAAAAACTACAAGATGTCACGGATATAAATTTCGTAATAACAGATTGGAATATGCCCATTTTATCAGGGCTGGATTTGACCAAAGCAATACGGAGCAACGATAAATTTAAACATTTACCTATATTAATGGTTACAACCCGCGGCGTGAAGGAAGATATTCTCGAAGCGCTGCAGAATAAGGTTAATAACTATGTTATTAAACCTTTCACACCTCAAATATTAAAAGAAAAAATTGACCAAGTCTTAAAATTGGTATCATAAGGGTGACATTATGAAAACGCAGCCAAAAAATATGCATCAGCTATTCGATAAATTAAACGATCTAAAAGCCGTATTCATTTACGGGAAAAAGATTATTCCGGTTATTCAATCGCTTATTGATTTTATGAGCGAAACCGTTCCTCTGTTGGAAAACATCAATCAATCAATAGAACAGACGGCAAATCAAATTCCAAACGCTCAGGATCAATTGACCGACGTAACAAATGCAACGGAGTTAGCTACTACGCAAATACTGGATAGAATTGATGAGATTACGGGAGATTTGGTTGTAGTTAATAAGGGAACCAAAGAATTGCTGGAAATTTCGATTGAAAGAGATAATAAAATAGATTCTCTAATTAAAAAGCATCCCGAATTAAACGACGAATTGAATGAATTGAAATTCAACGGCACAAAAAAGTCGCTGAAGAAACATATGGAAACTTTGGATAAAATCAATGATAATACATATAAAATAACGCTGTCGCTCCAAGTGCAGGATATTACAAGTCAGCAGCTTTCGGCGGTAAATCATTTAATTAAAACAGTTCAGCATCGTTTGTCCGGTCTTATAGAAGATATCGACGAGAGCGATATTGAACAATTGGATCAAAATCTTAACCCCGAAGCCACTTTTGACGCGGACGCCAGTTTTATGCGAGACGCTAATAAACAAGATATGGCGGATGAGATGTTTAATTCCCCGGCTCCGGCTGAAAAAACAAGTCAAGACGAAATTGATAAATTATTCTCGAGTAAATCATGAACGACGAAATTAAATACGCCCTGCTCCGCGACCCGGAGATGAAAGAAATTGTAGAAAGTTTTCTGGAAGAATCAAAAGAAATTTTAGAAAACCTGAATTCGGATTTAGTTGATTTGGAAAACACCCCTAAAGACGAAGACTTGCTCAACCAGATATTCAGAAGTTTTCACACGCTCAAAGGAACGTCGGGCTTTTTAGGATTGGATAAAACTACCCTCGTTACTCACCGGTGCGAAGACATACTTAACAAACTGCGTAAAGGACAAGCCGAACTCGACGGAGATTTGATGGATGTTATACTTGGCGGATACGACGTTATTTCGGCGCTTGTGGATACGATTGAAAGCAATTTGAATGAAGATGTGGAGACCGACCCGGTAGTAAAAAAACTTGAAGAAACAATTCAAAGATTGGAAGGAAAATCTTCAGCGGAAGATGCGGAAAGCTCTGCGACTGAAACGAAAGCCAAAAAGAAAAGGGGCAGACCGAAGAAAAAACCTGCCGTAGAAGAAAGTATTAAAGCTGAAGAAATTGTTCCTAAGGAAGAAGTGAAAACTAATAAAACTGAGGTAGATGCGCTTCCTTCCGAAGAGGAACCAGAAATTATTGCCGAAGAAACGCCTAAGGCTAATGAAAAGAAATCAGAGGAAAAGAAGGAAGTATCAAAATCGGATAAAATTATAAATAAAAACCTGAAGGGTAATCATAGCGGGGAATCGAGTATTAGAGTTGAAGTTAACCGTCTTGACGACCTGCTGAATATTGTTTCGGAATTGGTTCTCGGAAGAAATCAATTGCAGCAGGTACATGAAAAAATTTCTCAGGATATGGAAGGCTCCGATGTTGCCAGAGCTTTGGGAGAAGCCACTAAACAAATTGACCTTATGACTAATGAATTGCAGCTTGTTGTTATGAAAACGCGAATGGTTAAAATTGGAAAAGTTTTCAATAAATTCCCTCGATTGGTAAGAGACTTATCCAAAGAAACAAACAAAAATATCAATTTGGTTATTAACGGCGAAGATACGGAACTGGACAAAACTTTAATTGAAGAGATTAATGATCCGTTGGTGCACTTAGTTAGGAATTCCATTGATCATGGAATCGAACTTCCGGAAGAACGAAAAGCAAACGGAAAAAGCGAAACAGGCACTATTTTATTGGACGCATGTCCCGAAGGGAATAATATTGTAATTACTATTAAAGATGACGGAAAAGGAATTGATCCAAAAATAATTAAAGAAAAAGCCGTTTCAAAAGGCGTTATCAGTAAAGAAAAAGCCGACGAACTTACCAAACAAGAAATATTTAATCTTATATTCTTACCAGGTTTTTCTACCGCCGTGAAAGTATCTAATATTTCCGGTAGAGGCGTCGGTATGGATGTAGTAAAAACTAACGTTAAAAAATTGCGGGGCATTATCAACATTGAGTCCGAAGTGGGCGCCGGCACAACAATTACAATTAAACTTCCGCTAACTTTAGCTATTATTTCCGGAATGGTAGTAAGAGTTGTTGAGGAAAACTACGTGATACCGTTGAGCAATATTCTGGAAGTTGTCAGAATTCACAGCGAAGATATTTACAGTATTAATGGTAAAGAAGTAATCAAAGTAAGGGACGAAGTCGTTCCTCTTGTTAATATTCGCGAAATTCTATTCAATAATAAAGAGGAAAATAATAATATTTGGCAGTATGTCATAATTGTCGGTATTGCCGAGAATAAGTACGGCATTAAAGTGGACGAAACCGTCGGTCAAAAAGAAATTGTTATTAAATCTTTGGGACAATACCTCGGAAGCGTTCCTGGAATAGCGGGTTCAACAATTATGGGCGACGGTTCGGTAGTAATGATAGTAGATTTGGCTGAAATATTAAATTCGCTGCTTGAAAATGTTGAAGGATAAAGTTAGGATATTGATAGTCGATGATTCGGCTTTTATGCGTAAATCTATAGAGATTATGCTCACAAAAGAACCGTCGTTTGTAATAGCCGGTAAAGCGAGAGACGGCTTGGAAGCTGTTGAAATGGCTAAAAAACTTCGTCCCGATATGATAACGATGGATATTGAAATGCCGAGGATGGACGGTTTAACAGCCCTGAGAAAAATAATGCGCGAAATTCCTATCCCGACATTGATGATAAGTTCCCTTACAACCGAAGGAGCCGAAAATACGTTAAAAGCCCTGGAAATAGGCGCTCTGGATTTTATTCCGAAGGAAAAATCATTTATCAGCGTCGATATTGCCTCTATTGAAAACGAACTTATCAAGAAAATTAAATATATAGTGAGCAAGAGCCGGCTTAAACGAATTTCCGGCAAAAGTATCATCAATCACACAAAAGAAATTAAACCCGTAATAAATTCAGTAAAAGCGGTTGCCATAGGTATTTCCACAGGAGGACCTTCTTCGCTTCAGAAAGTACTCCCCCAGTTATCCGGCAAAATTGACGTGCCGATATTTTTAGTTCAGCATATGCCTCCAAAATTTACAAAATCTTTGGCACAAAGATTGAACGGTAGTTCTGAACTATCTGTTAAAGAAGCGGAAGATGGAGAGGATGTAAAAAGGGGAGTTGTTTATATCGCTCCGGGCGGAAGGCATATGGCGATAAGAAAAAATAAACATGAAATTTTTATATCGATTTCGGACGAACCGTATAAATTGATAAATAAACCTTCTGTCGATGTGATGATCAGTTCCGCGGCTGATTGTTATGGTAAGAATCTTATGACCATAATTATGACCGGTATGGGGCACGACGGATTGGAAGGAGTTCGAAAAGCAAAATATTTCGGCGCATATTCAATAGCGCAGGACGAATCGACTTCAATTATATACGGTATGCCTAAAGCTATTGCAGATAATAATTTGGCGGATAGAATATTACCGCTTGAAAGTATCCCTAAATTTATTAATAACGAGGTTAATTGTCATGAAAAGTGCTTTCAATGAAGAGATATTTAGAACTGTATCGGGTAACTCAGAAGCAAGACACGGCAGGATATTAAAATCCACTCAATATAAAATTGAAGGTAAAACAAAAGTCGAATTATTGGAAGAGAGTCATGATGGAGTCAAAATCATTCTCAATAAAGACGAAAATGATACGATAAAAGAGATAAAATTCATCTGTACATGCGGAGATTCTAAATCGTTATTTCTCGATTATTCTGACTAATTTAATTCAACTGTCTATATTTAGCCAAAATTATCTCGGAATCACTTCAAATAATCTTAAAAAAGGGTATTTTTAACTGGCACTAATGTTGAATATTTATTCCAAAACAATATGGAATCGACATGAGCGCTGGAAAGATAAACTTATTAACATCCTATCTCGATTTTCTTGTTGAAAAAAACAAGGTAATCACGCAGAATATTGCCAATAGAGAATCTGTCAATTACAGACGCAAAGATGTGAATTTTTCCGATTTCCTCGAAAAGGAGCAAAAAGGCGTACTAAAAACAAATAATTCGCTCCATATCTCAAATCCGCCAGTTAACGACGTTGAACAAGTAATTCATATCAAAAATACCGATGATGTGGACGTTGATAACGGTGAAATCAATATTGAAAAAGAAATGGCTGAATTGGCGAAAACTACGCTTAATTTTAAATTCGCTTCTAAGAGCGCGAGAGGCTATTACAGAAAATTACAAAATGTAATAAAAGGTGGAGGTATGATATGAGAATAGGGGATAAGAACTATTCCGCATTCGATTTAAGCGCTAAAGGACTGAATCTGCAGAGAATAAAAATAAAACTGATAGCCGAAAATATTGCTAATTCGGAAACTACTAATACTAAAGAAGGCGGTCCGTACCAGAGAAAATTTATACGTATCGGAAAAATTGAAGACGCCTCCGGCGGTATTTTTCCGAACGGCGGCGGAATTCAAATGCGGACAACTAATTCGGATCATTTCAAAGCTCATTTGGATAAATTTTCAGGCTCCGGTTCGGTTAACGCCAAATATGACGTTCTCGACGACAAAACATCCGGAGAATACGTTTTTATGCCGAATCATCCGGATGCCGATGAAAACGGATACGTCCGCCTTCCTAATGTGAATATTATCAATGAAATGGTTGAAATGATTACCGCAACAAGATCGTACGAAGCAAATTTGACGGCATTGAAATCTTCAAAATCAATCATCAAAGATTCGATGGAGATATAATATGAAAATTACTACTAATCCTATTGGCAACTATTCAGTCAATAACCTTCCAAAGATTAATCGATCGAATAAAGCGGAGAAATTAGATAATTCCGATACCGGAGTTTTATCGAAGAGCGAGAAAAATTTCTTCACAAGAGCCTATCCGGCTAATAAATCAGAAATAATGGATTATCATTTTTATAATGCCGACGGCAAATTCAGCGGAGTTGCAGTCGGGAATAACATAGATAGAAGAGGTTAAACAATGAAAATTACCGGCGTAAGCGGAATGAACATAACTCCGGCTGTAAAAACTAACCGGAAGAGCGAATCGGGTTTTAGTGAAGTATTGGGAGATTTTGTCAATAAAGTCAATTCATCTGAAAAAAACGCGAAAAAACTCACTAACGATTTTATCCTCGGCAAAGGGGTCCCGATTCACGAAGTTATGATAGCGGGTGAAAAAGCAAAAACAAATCTTCAGTTATTAATTGAAGTGAGAAACAAAGCTGTTGAAACGTACAAAGAACTCACTAAAATGCAGATGTAGATATGAATAATAATGTTTTATCCGATGTTACAGGAATTTTCAGCAAACTTGCTCCGGCTCAAAAAATGCTTCTTGCCGGAGTGGCGGTCACAACGATTATACTTCTGATCGTGCTTGTCACATTAATGAATAAACCGAGTTTATCGACTCTTTTCACACATATGGATCCTGAGGATGCAAATAAAGTTGTGGAGGAATTAAACGCGCAGAAAATTCCTTTCAAACTTGAAGCCGACGGAAGAACAATTAAAGTTCCAAAGGACAATGTATATGAGCTTAGATTGAATATGGCGGCTAAAGGAATTCCCAATTCCGGTATTGTCGGTTATGAAATATTCGATAAAAGCACAATCGGAATGTCTGAATTTATGCAGAAATTAAACTTCCGGAGAGCATTGGAAGGAGAATTAGCGAGAACAATTATGCAGCAGGACGCCGTTGAAGCGGCGAGAGTGCATATTGTTTTCCCCAAAAAAGCTATTTTCAAAGAAGATGAAATTGTTCCGACGGCTTCCGTAGTTATTAAGGAAAAAGGTTCCCGAAGACTAAAGCAGCAGAATATAGACGCCATACAGAATCTTGTAGCGGGTTCTGTTGAAGGTATGGAACCTAATAATGTAACAATTCTCGATACAAAAGGCTTATTGTTAAGCAAAGAGAGAGGAGACGAGACTCTGCTTTCCGGCACTTCGCAGCAGTATGAAGTAAAACAGAACGTCGAAAAATATCTTCAGTCGAAAGCGCAAAACATATTGGATAACATCTTAGGAACGTCAAACTCTATTGTTCAGATTAACGCGTCGCTTAATTTCAGTCAAGTGGAAAAAACAATGGAATTATATGATCCGGAATCACAGGTTGTTGTGAGCGAACAATCAACGAGAACACAGAATATAGGTCATAATGTTGCGGATTCAACATCCAACTTAAATGAAAATACAACTACAAATTATGAGACAGGAAAAACAATACAAAAGGTTGTTGAGGAATACGGCAATATTACAAAACTTAGTATTGCGGCGGTTATTAATCACGCCCGCAAGGAAGTAAAAAAGGGCGAAGAGGTAATTGTTACTTATGAACCCCGCTCCGAGGAAGAATTGGCGAAATTAGAGTCGCTAATTAAAAATGCTGTCGGCTTTAACCAAGAAAGAGGGGATAAATTCAGTATAGAAAGCGCTTCTTTTGAACCGCAGATGAGAGAAGATTTTGAAGTAACGCCGTTAGAAACAGGCGAATTTTTCGATTTGAATAATCTCGATAAAATTATAAATCTCGGTATTGTAATCTTCGCTATTATTTTCTCATTGTTCATACTTAAAGGATTGCTGAAAAAAGTCAAAGAGGAAAAAATTCTGATCGGCGCCGTAAATCCAATGGGAGAATTATCGGCAGGATTTGAGGAGGGGAACCCTTTAGCTCAGCTTGCCAGCGCAAAAAAGGAATTGAGCGGAGTGAGCCTTATGCCGAATAAGAAAAAATTAGCTCCGCTCGGAGATATTGAGGATGATATAACGGATGAAGCGGCAATGAAAAAAATGCAGCACGAAAGAATTTCAAATTATGTTTCGCAAAATCCGCTTGATGCTGCAAAATTAATTAATTCCTGGTTACACGAGGACGATTATGCCTGATGTTAGAACTCAAGACGCTCAAAATCAGCTTCCCAGAACGGCAAACGGTCAAAGCGATAAAATAAAAAAACTCAGCTCAGATTTTACCGGATTGCAGAAAGCGGCTGTATTGTTTATTGCTTTGGATGTCGATGCCGCAGCGGAAGTTTTTAAACACCTCGATCCTTATGAAGTCGAAATGATTTCAACCGAAATAACAAAATTAAAAAACGCTCCGGCGCATAAAGTAGATTTAGTCCTGGAAGAATTCCACGGTATGCTTACGGCAAGGGAATATGTGCTTGAAGGAGGATTGGAATATGCCAAAGCGGTGCTCGAAAAATCCTTCGGTATTGATACCGCGCTAAAAATTATAGAGAAAGTGAAAAATTTAACTACCTTGAGAGGTTTTGACGTGCTGAAAAAAGTTGATTCGACTCAGCTTGTCAACTTTTTAGCCAAGGAACATCCGCAGACTATCGCGCTTATTCTTTGTCATTTAAATCCGGAGCAAACAGCCAACGCTTTGGGCGAATTGCCTGATAAATTGAGATCGGAAGTGGCGTTCCGCATTGCTACTCTCGGTAAAGTTTCGCCATACACATTAAAGCAAATTGAAAAAGTTGTGGATGAAATTGCCGGTCAGACTATGAGCCAATCGGTTGAAAAAATAGGCGGACCGAAAAATTTAGCGCAGATATTGAATAGAATGTCGGTATCTGAGAATAAGCAGACAATGGAAAATTTGGAGCAGATGGACGAAGGCGTAGCATGGGAAGTAAAACGAATGATGTTCATGTTCGAAGACTTGCTTAAAGTTCAAGATAAAGATATTCAAGTAATTCTGAGAGAAATAGACAGAAAAGATTTGCTGCTTGCAATGAAAGTTGCGGATGATAAGCTTAAAGATAAGTTTTTAAGCAATATGTCCGAAAGAGCCTCGAATCTTTTGAAGGAAGAACTGCAATATATGGGTATGGTTAAATTAAAAGAGGTGGAAAAAGCTCAAGCCCGTATTGTTGACCGCGCGAAACAATTGGAAGAAGACGGTGAAATTTCCCTGAACTTAAGCGGAGCAAAGGGAGACGTTTATGTCTAATGTGCTGAAATTAAATTCCGCCCGCAAATTAAACGTACAAGTATTGGATGACGAATCCCGCCGGAATTATTTTGTCCCCTCGCCGGAAGAAGTTATGAAGAAAAAATTGGAATCCGCTTATAAACAAGGTTTTGAAGAAGGTGAAAATTCTGCCGAAACTCGACTGGCGGTTCTGCATAAAAAGGAACTCGAATCAGCCTACGGCACAATTAAAGAACTGGCGGATAAAACCGAGGAAGGACTCCAAATAATGGAAAGGAATTTCGCTGAGAATATATTTGAACTTGCAGTCAAAATAGCGGAGAAAATTATTCGCAGGGAATTTACCGTTAATTCGGCGTTAGAAGAAAATGTGAAATTAGCGTTGAATAAAATTTCCGGCGCAGCCGGAGTTACTCTACATATAAATCCTTCGGAAGAAGAAAAAATTAGAAAATTCCTTTCCCTGGAAGGATCGGTGGCTTTCAACAAGATGAAAATTGAACCCGACGAAAGAATGCTGCCCGGTGAATGCACTCTGGAAAGCGAAGTCGGGAATGTCGATACAAGAATTGAATCTCAAATTATTGAGATAGAAAAAAATTTCCAATTGTATTACGAAGAAAATTAGATGGAATACTGCAATCCTTATATTGAAAATTGGACAAAGCGGCTTCCGTTCATAGAGACTGTTAAAACTCACGGTAAAGTAACGGACGTAATCGGTTTAATTATCGTTTCCAACGGACCGAATGTCGAACTAGGCGAGTTATGCTTGATTTTCGATAAAACCGGAAGGGAAATTTGTCAGACTGAAGTTGTTGGATTCAAAAGCGGGAAAGTTCTTTCCGTCGCTCTCGGAGAAGTACATAATATCTCGCCGAACTGTGAAATTAGAGCCTCCGGAAAGAATTTATTTATTCCCGTCGGTGAAAATTTATTGGGACGCATTTTAGACGGATTGGGTAATCCGATTGACGGTAAAGGTGAAATTCTTTGCAATACACAAGTATCAATCTACAGGGAACCGCCGAATCCTCTTGTAAGGGGTAGAATAACCGATTATCTGCAGACGGGAATTAGGACGATAGATGCGCTTCTAACTGTCGGTAAAGGTCAGAGAATGGGTATTTTTGCCGGTTCCGGCGTAGGTAAGAGCGTTATGATGGGTATGATAGCCAGAAACACTAACGCGGACGTTAATGTGATAACGCTGATAGGAGAAAGAGGAAGAGAAGTGCGCGAATTTATTGAAAAAGATTTGGGCGAGGAAGGATTAAAACGTTCTGTTGTAATTGTGGCAACCGGAGATAAATCCGCTCTGCAGAGATTAAAGGGAGCATATATAGGAACTACCATTGCCGAATATTTCCGGGATCAAGGAAAGAATGTAGTTTTAATGATGGATTCCGTTACAAGATTTGCTATGGCTCAGAGGGAAATCGGTTTAATGGTAGGCGAACCGCCTACAACTAAGGGTTACACACCTTCCGTATTCAGTCTGCTGCCCAAATTATTGGAAAGAGCCGGCAGAGGGGAAAAGGGTTCCATTACAGGATTTTATACCGTGCTGGTTGACGGCGACGATATGAACGAACCGATTGCGGACGCGGTTCGCTCGATATTGGACGGTCACATTGTTTTATCGAGGAAGTTAGCAAACATGGGGCAGTATCCGGCAATTGATACTCTACAGAGCGTAAGCCGGGTAATGCCGGATATTATCGATTCGGATCAGTGGGAACGCGCCAGAGCGTTCAACGAAATATTATCCACTTACAAAGAAGCCGAGGATTTAATCAATATTGGCGCATACGTTAAAGGAAGCAATCCGCAGATTGATCACGCTTTGAAAAAGATCGGCTACTTGAGACAATTTTTAAAACAAGATATTTACGAAGAAACTATTTATTCCGAAACTATAGAACGGCTTAACAATTTAATCGAAAAACCATTGGGTCAATAATGAAATTTAAATTCAGATATGATTCGGTATTAGCAGTAAAAGAACTGCTCGTTAGCGAAAAACAGAAAGAATTAAGCGAAATTAACATAAGAATTGAAAACGCTAAACAGCTTTTAAGCGATTTGAAGCAGGAAATACTGAGCGTTTCGTACAGTATGGAGAATAATAAAATAAAAAGCGAAGAATTGGTTCAATATAAATCTTATCAGAATTTTCTGCTTGAAAAAATAAAAAATCAGCGCGGGATAATTAAATCTGTCGAATCTGAAAGAGAAATTAAATTGAAGGAACTGATATCGTTAAATAAAGAACATAAAATAATTGAGTCGCTTAAAAAGAAACATTTCGATTTATTTAACGATAGACGAAGGAAATTGGAAGAGAAGTTGATGAACGAATTTGCTGTGCAGAAATTCGTTAGGAGTGAAAAATGAAAGGACTATTAACAAATTTACCCGTTTTTGTCTTGGCGTTCGCTTTGGTCACGTTCGGAATGTTTTATATGAACGGAATGTATAAAAATATCTGGAAAGGAGATTTTACGCCGATTGGGATAAAAACCGTTGTGAAAGTGCCGGTAGTAACAACCGTAAAAAAGAGGGAAGTGAAAGAATTTCTCCTGCAAAAATTAAGACCGGAACTTAAAAGGCATTTTGAAAAATACGTTCCCCAAAAAGTAGTCGATACGGTTTATCAGAATATTGTTATTGACGAGGCGCTGCTCGATAGTTTTCAGGTTCTCAATGAAAAGATAGCTCAACTCAATATTGATTTACTCAAAGGAATAAAGGAAGTTAAAAAAATACAAAGCAAAAAGAGAAAAACTGTTCCGGTTAAAAAGAACGGAAAGGAAAGAAATGCTCAATACAAATCTACCGCAAAATTATTAGAAGCGATGAAACCTTCAAAGGCGGCTAAAGTTATTTCATATTATTCCGATAATAAAGCAAAGGAAATTATTATGCTGATGAATAAGAAGAAAGCCGCAAAACTGATGGAAATTATGGACTCGCAAAAAGTAGCCAAAATAATGGGCAATAGTTGATGAATACGCATTCCGTAAATATTTCGGCTCAAAATATCAGTTTGCTTTTCCCGAAGAATATAAAAAGCGATTATCTTTTCAACGATATAATTTCCGTTTTGCCCGCCGAAACCGAATTAGATACTACCGCTTCTATGCAAATTCCGTTCGATTCGGTGTTAACTACGATGAAATCCGATACAACTCCTCTCGTTCCGCCCGCGGAGAAAGAATTATTAGCTCAGAAGCTTTTATCCTCTTTAGATTCCGAAGATGGTTCCGACTTGAACGGAACTAATTATTTTATGATTCCGAAATCGGTTTTATACGAGTTGACGAATAATTCCGCTGAACTGCCGGAGAGTTTGGATATTGAGAGTCTTGTCCTTACGCCTGAAATGGAACTTCCGATTTCTGCAACGTCGAATCCCGCTGAGAAATTATCCGATAATAATCCACAGAACGGCTTAGTCTCCACTCCTTCGGTATTTGCGGATGGAGAGTCTGTTTCAATTAATTACGGCGGAATAAAATACCGGATGGAAATTGTTTCCGGCGAAGAAGCAAAATTACTTATTAACAAGATAAACGAAAATGCAAATACGGCTGATTCAGTAAGTAATTTGATGCCGGATAATAGTCTTGCCGGCAACATTATCTCACCTCAGAATAACGGAATCAATGAGA
>CAYNUJ010000002.1:43527-45960 GCA_964400095.1 uncultured Melioribacteraceae bacterium | reverse complement strand
CTTAATAGATTCTTCGCTTCTCCCGACAAAGTCGGGATCGCTCAGAATGACCGCTAATTAATCCTAAAGCGATGCTGTGCATAATTCATCCCATCCGTGCAAATCCGTTCAATCCGCGTCATCCGCGGTCTATTTCCCTCCGCGTCTTTGCGGCTCTGCGGTCTATTATTACAATACCTCGCCAAGCGTTTTAACAACAAGATCAATTTCTTCATAGCTTATTACAAGCGGAGGCAGCAAACGGATAACGGTTGTTCCTGCGGGAAGCGCGAGAACTTTTTTCTCCATCAATTTCAGAAGGTACGGCTTAACTTTGGTTTTAAGTTCGATCCCGATCATCAAGCCTTTCCCTCTTACGTTTCTTATTAAATCGGAATTTAATTCCCTCAGTTTTGAGATAAAATATTCTCCTTTTTCTTCAGCTTGATTTATTAAATTCTCACTTTCCAAATAATCCAAAACAGCAAGTCCCGCCGCCGAAGCTATAGGATTGCCGCCGAAGGTTGAGCCGTGTTTGCCGACGGGTATTTCCAATTTATCCGAACAGAGAATAGCGCCGATCGGAACCCCTCCGCCGAGAGCTTTAGCCATACAAATTATATCCGCTTCTACGCCGTAACGCTCAATCGCCAGGAACTTTCCCGTTCTTCCGACTCCCGTTTGAATTTCGTCAACGATCAGCAGAATATCATTTTCATCGCAGAGTTCTCTCAATCCTTTAACAAATTCAATATCGCATATATTAATTCCGCCTTCGCCTTGAATTAACTCGATTATTATTCCCGCCGTATCTCCGTTTATCTGCTCTTTGAATTTATCCAAATTATTAAGCGGAGCGAAGCGGAAACCCGGAACGAGAGGGTGAAATATATCTTTGTATTCCTTTTTAAAAGTAGCGGAAAGAGAGCCGAGAGTTCTTCCGTGAAAACTTTTCATCGCGCAGACAAAATCTGTTTTTCCCGTATTGTATCGAGCGAATTTTATTGCCCCTTCAATCGCTTCGGCGCCGGAATTTGAAAGAAATGCTCTATTCAAATTAACCGGAGTGAATTTCATCAGTTTCTCAAGAAATAACGCTTTGGCGTCGTTATAAAATATCCCCGGATTTACGCTCAAAGTATTCATTTGTTTCGAGACTCGCTCAGCTAATAATTTATTAGCGTGCCCGACGCTTGCAACACCAATTCCCGCAACACAGTCAATATATTCCGTTCCGTTTTCATCGTAAACTTTCGCTCCGCTGCCTTTAACTATTGTCAATTCCCTTTTCGGGTAAACATCGAACTCATAATTGCTCTGCAATTCAATAATATCTCTCATTTTACGATAGTTCCTATTTTATTTAAAACATTATAAATTGGGTTTTCTACTCTGCCGTCAACAATAATTAACTCCGGATTATTATTAACAAAAAGTTTATTTAAAGCGTGAATTTTACGTTTAATTCTTCCGCCAAGTCTCTCTTCCCAAAGAGTTAATTCCGATTTTGACAATTCGGGAACCACGCTCTGTTCATCTTCCGCGTCTTTCAATAATCCCGGAGCTTCAATAAATTGAATTATCTTATCCGGTTTTAAAACTTCATTTAATAAAGCTACAATATCGTCATTCTCAGAATTGATAGCAAAACCGTTTTCGTCAATTATTGGCACCGTTATCACAGGCGTTAAACCGTTTTGAATGAGAGACTGAAGTAAGGGTTTATTTATTTCCAGAGGTTTTCCGGAATAATCCCGCACAATTTTAATTTTACCGTTTTCTTTTATTCTCATTCCCCTGTTTCTTTTTCCCTTTATTAATTGACCGTCCAATCCGGTTAAGCCGATTGCGTTAACATGGTTTTTTTGGAGTAGTTCCACTATTCTTTTATTCCGTAAACCTGCGTAAATCATCATCTGCAAGTCTATCAAATTTTTGTCGGAATAGACCGAGGAGTAACCTTTTACCGAAGTAATCACTTTCTTTTCAATATTTAGCTTCAACGCGTAGTCATCTCTGAATGCGTTTGCGCCGTGAACAATTATTTTTTCGCCTTCAATTTCGTTCAGCCTTTCGGCTATAGCGCCGATATTTATTCCTTTGCCGCCGCCAATTTTTAAAATTACCATTTTATTTCCTCCGTATAATTATTTTCAATCGTCTCCCAGCGCTTGTGAATATCCAATTCCTCCGAACAGATTATATGAAATGACTCATCTTGATGTTTCCGCAAAGTGAAATAATCTTCGCTTTCAGAATATTGTGAATATATTACCGCGCTTTTTTTATCCGCTAAAACCATATTCATCGCTCGGATATAATTCGTTCTTTTCCTAATCAGTCCGGCCGCTTTTTCAACGGCGGGAAGCAGATCGCTGTGGTAAAACCGTAATATATAATTAAATATTTTTTCCGCGCCAATTCTTCCTTCCATTTTCAATTTAACACCCCTCA
>CAYNUJ010000002.1:0-43427 GCA_964400095.1 uncultured Melioribacteraceae bacterium | reverse complement strand
CTCCTAAACCGGATATAAACCCGGGAAAGTTAAACCCGCGGTCTCTTCGAATCCGTTCATAATATTGAACGCCTGCAGAGCTTGACCGGCGGCTCCTTTCATTAAATTGTCAATCGCGCTGATTATAACCGCGCGGTTGGAATCGGCGTCCTTTACAAATCCGATATCGCAGAAATTAGTTCCCGAAAGTATTTTTGGATCCGGCAGACGTACATTTCCTTCTTTCTCTTTAACAATTCTTATAAACGGCTCCCTGCCGTAATATTTTCGGTACAATTTCCATAAATCCTTTTCGGATAAATTTTCTTTCAGAAACACTGAAGTAGCCGCCTGCACTCCGCGTATAATATTAACCGACGTAGCCGTAAGATGAATTTTAATATTCTCATCGCCAAATGAAAGTTCCTGGTTTATTTCGCCGCTGTGACGGTGTCCCACAGGTTTGAATACTCGCAGAGAACCTTGCCTTACGGGATGATGCGATCCTTCGTTAAACGCGTTCCCCGCTTCGCTGCTGCCCGCTTTAATATCGACGACAGTTCTGTCGGTATAAACAAGGTCTTCCTTATAAAGCGGATATAAACCGAGGATAACGGCTGTGGCGTTGCATCCCGCGCTGGAGACGTATCTCGCCGTACGCATCTCATCTCTGTGCAGTTCCGGGATGCCGTAAATAAACTCCGAGAGTAATTCCGGTTTAATATGCTGCGAACCGTACCATTTTTCATATTCGCTCGCGTCATTCAGTCTGAAATCTCCGCTTAAGTCGATTATCTTTTCGGCTTTCCCTCTAAAGTAATCTATCAGTTTCATTGTCTTTGAATGGGGAAGGCATAGGAATAGCATATCGCACTCCTGCAAATCGTCAACCGAGGAGAATTTTAAGTTTGATATCCCCCTTAAATTCGGATGAACTTTATGAATCGATTTGCCGACGAACCGTTCAGAAGTAATTTGAACGATATTTACGCCATGATGAAATAGAAGAAGGCGAAGCAGTTCCCCACCCGCAAAGCCGGAAGCGCCAACAACGGAAACATTAATCGCGCTCATTGTTCGCCTCCGTATTTTCAATTATGTAATCTACAATTTTAGCCGGTATATTAACTCCGGTTGTTGTTATGCTGTTTTTAAATTCCATTGTGTAATTAACTTCATTTACTAACAGCCCGTCTTCCGATTCAAATAAATCGACCGCTACAATTCCTCCGCCGACCGCCTCGGCGGCTTTTAAAGAAATTTCTGAAATTTCATTCGTAACTTCGCATTTTGAAGCTATTCCGCCGCGGGCTGTATTTGTAATCCAATGATCGGAAGTCCGGTAAATAGCGGCGATGCATTCATTGCCGACCACAAAGCTTCTAATATCTCTGTTTTTCTTTTCCACATATTTCTGCATGTAGAAAATTGAGTGATGATAAGAACCTAATACCGTTTTATGCTCAAGAACCGTTTCGGCGGCGTCTCTGTCGTTTATTTTGGAAAGCAGTCTTCCCCATGAACCGACTGCCGGTTTAAGCACAACAGGATATCCCATCTCTTCTATTGCTTCGAGAGCGGAATTTTCAGTGAAGGCAACTCTCACCTCCGGCTGAGGAACTTTGTTCTTTTTTAACCTGACGGAAGTTAATAATTTATCGCCGCAAACTCTTGCCACTTCGCCTTTATTGAAACATGTAATGCCGTAACCTTCAAAAAGTCTTATAGCGTGCAGCGCTCTTGAGTGATTAATGCATCTTTCAACTATACAGTCAACGTCAAAATTTCCGTTATCCAGATTGAAATTTATCTTTCTATCGTCGAGAGAAATAATTTCCACGCTGAGACGCTTCGAGAATTCCTCGAGTAAAAGTTTTTCATCTCTACGGATTATCGAATGCAGAAAACCTATTTTCATATTTACCTCTTTAATTATAAAAGCCGATATCGGCAAATAGCGCTAAGCGCTGATATCGAGTTTATGTTTAATGAAATTAATTAATTGTGATAATTCTTCCAACTCAACCACTCTTCCCTTTTCGCCGACAGATTTAACATGATTCAACAATTCAATTTCATCATTACCCGTTAAATCCGTTCTGTTCAATAATTTCAGCGCGTATTGAATAGAAGCCAAGCCGGACATATGATCTAAAGAAAAACGGCGTTCCCTGCCAAATAAAGAAGGCGGCAAATCTTCGTAGTGCATAGGATTGACAGCCGCCGCATGAGTGTGAACTCCGGCGCAGTGAGTGAAAGCGTTTTTACCTGTTACGGGAAAATGAACCGGAACCGGTACGCCTGAATGAAGCCCGACCAATTCATATAATTCCATCAGTTTATCGGGGTTAAATCTGTCGATTTTGAAATTTGTTATTAATATTGCGAGCAGTTGAGCTAAATCGACAATTCCCGCTCTTTCTCCCAAACCTAATACCGAAGCGTCGATTATTTCCGCTCCCGCGCGTATTGCATCGAGCGCGTTAGCTAACGCCAATCCTCTATCGTTGTGGCAATGAACGGCTATCATCGGATTGAATGAATTTGATTTTAAATCCGTTTTTAATCTCGAAATAAAATCGTACATGTTTCTTTCCGTACCCGGGACCAGAAAACCTGTAGTATCAGCCACCGAAATGATATCCGCACCCGCGCTCGCCGCCGCAAGAGAAGCTTTGAGCACATTTTCGTATTCTGTGCGTACCGTATCTTCTGGAGTGTAGCGAATAATTAAATCAGGGTTTCGATTTTTGGCGTAAGAAATCAATTCAAATATCTGCTCCGCGGCGAAATCCATTGTTTTGTTAAACACTTCGGAAAGTCTGCCGTCCGAAACGCAATAAAATACGCCCAGAAATTCCACGCCGCAGTCAATAGCTAAGTCGATATCGCTTTTGATTAATCTGGAATGAGCGCCTATTTTTGAGTTGAGACCTTTACCCGCGATAGTTTTAACCGCTTGATGTATTTTACCGGTAACTGCCGGATGTCCGGTTTCAATTATATCAATACCGATTTCATCAAGCAGCTCGGCAATTCGCAATTTGATATGATTGTCGAAATGCACTCCGGGAGTCTGCTCACCTTCCCTAAGAGTGGCGTCTAATACTTTTATCATTTTATTCGCCCCAGTCTTCTTCTTCCATCGGGGCTTCTTCCACTTTCGGCGGGTCAACGGAAATTACTTCTAACTCGGTCCCGCAGTCGGGACATTCAATTAATTCTCCGGATACGGTTCCTTCGGGAAAAGTTATTTCAGCGTCGCAAACTGGACAATTGGTATTCATCTGTTCCTCCTATTATTATGATTTTTCACCCTGCTTCAGGAGGACTTATGCATATTATCTTAGTGATATTATACAACAAAGCCCTTCTTAAAGAAGGGCTTTGTTTGTTAAATTTTATCTAAAACTATAAATTAACGCATCCCTTCCTTAACGGGCTTAAATTTCTTATAAGCTTTCTTTAGCTTCATCGAGGAAGCGCTTGCGTTATTTGTAAATATTAATTTCATAATTGAGTGCAAACTTAAACTTTAATCGGACTTATGTCAATATCACTTATGTATATTTATGCAACAACCTGTAATTCGGCATTAGTCAAAACTTTAATCGGTTCTTTTAGTCCGCGCATCTTAGCGTGATTTTTAACTTTAAATAGAATCACTTCGGAAAGTATTACTCCCTTTGGAAGAAGGAGGAAGTTTTTCTCATCATACAGGTTTTCGGCTAGCTGCATTTCAACTTTCAGCTCATCAATAGTTATATCTTTATATACTTTACCCTTTTCAGCACCTTCAACTTCCGCTTCGAGAGCGAATAATAGATCTTTATTATACCGCTTTCTGTCGTTAAGCAGCATCTTCAGACTATCCATTTCGTTCAATCCCTGTTCAAGAAATTCATAGTAATCATTTAATATCTGAAGTATAGAAGTCAAAAAATCAACCTTTTCGTTTTTATGCGACTGCTGTTGTTTCTCAATGCTGTGGGCAATAGCTTCCAGTCTCGGTATATTTAATAAAATGCTCGCGCCTGTTAACGGATGCGTTTTCATCAAATCGGCTTCTCCGGCTGTTAATTCCTCGCCTCTGTCCTGTTTGATGAAAATTTCATTCGGTATTGTAACGCATCCGATTTGCGATAACAAACATGCCGATTCAACGTCCCAAGTATAAGGTTTATTGAGTCTGTTAAGTAATTTTTGAGCAAAATTATTAAAGAATGCGGCTTTATTGAAAGCAAGCGGGTTTACCGACGCCAAAATGTCGGTGACAATTTTTATTGTGCCGAGCAGCGTTTTTCCTAATACTTCTTTTTCCAAAATTATTTTTTTATACTTTTTAGTCGCACTGTCAAGTGTGGACACTAATTCGGGATGTGCGCATGGTTTTGTGAGAACTTTAAATATTTCGCCTTGATTAATCGCGCGTTCGAGCAAACTGAGCGTCGGGTTTCCTGTTAAAATTATTCTTACCGCTTCGGGCTGAAACTCCATCGACCGGATTAAAAATTCAAGCCCCGTCATATTCGGCATACTATAATCCGAGATAATAACCGCGAAGTCCTCCTCTTCTTTCAATTTAAGAAAACCTTCAACAATGCCTTCCGCCGTATGAATGTCATAACGGGAACGGAGGTTCCTTCTATATCCGTGTAGAATATTAGGGTCGTCGTCAACTAATAATATTTTGTACATATCAATCCTCTATTTTGCTAATACTGCATTATCAATCTCTGATAATGAATTTTTAAGTTTATTCAAAACATCGGCGGACAGATTATTTTGCATAAAATCTGTGAATTCTATTTCCGATTTTTCCCACAACTGCGCTAAAAATATTGATTTGGCAAAATCTATGCTCTCTAAATCACCAACATCACTGTGATGATCCGCGACAGCGTGTATTATCGGTTCCGGCAGGTTCCAAACGCTCAATAAATAAGCGCCTATTTCAGCGTGAGAAATATTTTTCCATTTAATTTCAGCGTTATATATGTCAATATTTTCTTCTTCCATAATCTTATTAATATTTTCGTCATATCCTTCAACTTGAGATATCAGCAAATATCCGATATCGTGCAGTAAACCCGAGATGTAAGCGTGTTTTGCAGTAAATTTATCTCCGGACAAAGTTTCATATATTTTACTCGAAACATTGGCGATATACATCGAATGTTTCCACAATTGCTTAATGGAAAAGAGTTTTGTTTTAAGCGGAGGCGTTTTACGGAATATTTCCATATACAGGACTAATGAGCGGATGCTGTTAATTCCTAAAATATTAAGCGCCTGCTGGATGTTGAAAACCGTCGCTGCGAGATTGAAATACGCCGAATTTACAACCTGCAGAATTTTTGCCGATAGGGCGGGCTCCTTTTCAATTATTTCGCACATTTTTGCCAATGACGGTTCTTTAGAGTTCAGTTCTTTTTCCAAACGGATATAATTTTCCGGCAGGGCGGGAATTTTATCGATGCCGGTAATTATTCTTTTTAATTCAGGGGAGACGAGATATTTTCTTAACGAATAAACTTTATTGATACGTGATATCAGTTCATCCTGCCTGCACGGTTTTAAGATAAATTGGTGACTCGTTTTCACAGATTTAATTATATATTTATCATTCGTGTGTCCGGTAAGAATAATTCTAACTATATGGGGGAATTGTTCGTTTACATATTCAAGCAGCGAAAGCCCGTCCATGCCCGGCATCTTCATATCGGTTACCATTAAGTCTATTTCTTCAACTTTCAGAAGTTCAACCGCTTCCAGACCCGACTGAACAAAAAACATTTTCCACTCGTTTTTCATAGAATGAAGCATGCGTTTCAATCCGGTTAGTATGTTTTTCTCGTCATCAACAAAAAGGATTCTCATTTTGCATCCCTATCATTAATTGGCAGTAATAATTTAAATTCCGTGCCGATATTCAATTCGGAATCGACTTGTATTATTCCCTTATGTTTATTCACAATTATATCGTGAACAATGGCTAATCCCTGTCCGGTGCCTTTCCCCACGTCTTTTGTAGTAAAAAAGGGATCGAAAATTCTGTCTAAGTGATCTTTTGGAATGCCGCATCCCGTATCTTTAATGCCGATGCATACTTTTTCTTCAAGATTTTCCGTTCGAATTGTAATTTGTCCTTTATCGGAGGAACCTTCCGGCAGCGCTTTCTCTATTGCATGAGCCGCGTTTACTATCATATTCAATAATACTTGATTAATAGAATCAATTTCGCAGAAAACCATTGGCAGAGAATCGTCCAATTGAAGTTCCAAATCCGCGTGATATTTCCATTCATTTTTCGAAATTGCCGCGGTATTCCGTATTGCTTTGTTAATGTCGCAGAACGCTTTTTCTTTTACTCCGGGATGAGCAAATTCTTTCATTGCTTTCACTATGTTGGAAACGCGGTTAATTCCTTCTCTTGATTGATCCAGCGCAGACGGAATTTCCTCAATTATAAAATTGAAATCGGCGTTTTCTCTAATTTTCTCAATTTCCATTTTGGTGTCTTCCGAAATGAAAGATTCAACTTTTGAAATATATTTCAACATTGACGAAAACGCTTCTTGCAGAAAAGTATTATTATCTCCAATAAACTGCATCGGAGTATTGATTTCGTGAGCAATTCCGGCGGCAAGCTGCCCGATTGCTTCCAATTTTTGAGATATGGCGACTCTATTTTGGTTATTGATCTTTTCGGTAACGTCTTCGAGTATTGCGAGGAAGTTTGTTATTAATCCGTTATTCATAATCGGCGATATAAGCGTGTTGAACCATTTTTTTGATTTGTTTTTCATTTCGCATAGAAAGAGACCGTTCCATTCTTTCCCTGAATTAATTCTCCCCCACATTTCTTTTATTGTTGATAACTCGTTCCCCTGCCGGGTAAATTCAATCGGACTTTTCCCCAATACTTCAGTAGTGGAGTAGCCTGAAAGCTCGTAAAACCGTGGATTTACATATTCGGTTTTTCCTCTGGAATCCAAAATCATAACAATATTCGCGCTTTGTTCAACTGCGCGAACCATCTTATGCATTTCTTTTTCTATTTCAATGCGCTCTTTTTCCATCGAATTCATTTCAAAAGCGCTGCTGAGCATTTCGCTGAATATCGCGAATAAATTTCCGTTTCTTTTTATTAAAGAAATATCCAATTTAATTCCTTCGAGAATGATTACCCCGAATAATTCCTGATCGCTGAAAAAGGGCAGATAAAGAGACTGCCGATTTTCATCGCGCTCATTAACAGAACTTACGAAATACTTATTTTCAATAATGCCGATATTGTGTTCATTCAGCGTCTCGCGGAGGTTGCCGATTAATGATTTTATAGATTCTTTATTAATTTTCATTTTCCGTTCCGAGCCGCAGGAAAATCTGTACTCTAATTTGTCCTTCTTAATAAAAATAATATGCGCTAACTCGGAATTGAAAAAGACATTCAATTTTTTCGATGTATAAAATATTCCGTCTATTATCCTTAGATATCCAACACGCATAAAAAAGTTAGATATTTTCGATAGAAGTTTTTCAAAATTAAGTTTGTAATCCAAATCTAATTCGTTGCGCTTTTTATCGGTAATATCTCGTGATATCCCAAAAATGCCGGCTATTGAACCGTCTGCGTTTGGAAATGGAATTTTCGTAGTATAAAGCCAGTGCTCTCGCCCATCGGGGAATATAACCGCCTCTTCCTTGCTGAGTATTCTCCCTGACTCTATAATCTCTTTTTCTTCTTCATAAATTTCATTTGCTTCGGCTTTATCAAAAAAGTCGCAGTAATTTTTCCCAATAACTTCATTTTCGGAATGAGTACCTAAAAGAAGAGCTTTAGTATTGTTGACTTTTAGATATTCACCCTTACCGTTTTTGAAAAAGACGGCATCGGGAATATAATCCATGAATATTTTTAGATATTTTTCCTGTTCGGCAAACGCCGCTTCCAAGTTATTGGATTCGGTTAAATCGATCATTACCCCGATTATCCCTGTGTTCTCAAAATCGATCATGAATGCGGTTTTAATTTCGTGGAAATGATGCACTAAGCCGTCGGCGCAGAGCAAGTCGGTTTCGAACTGTTTATCGCCGCCGTTTTTCAGCAATTCATTATCAATTCTGGTATAATAAGCGGCTTCATCTTCCGTAACCAAATGCATAAAATCACTAATACATTTCCCTATCAGTTCATCCGAAGTTACGCCGAATATCTTATCGGCAAATTGCACGTTGCAAATTAAGTATTGCCCCGATCCGTCCTTTATATAAGCCGGAAACGGAAGAATCTTAATCAGTTTTTCGAGGAGCAGCATCGCGTCTAAGGATATAATATTTAGTTTTTCTTCATGCATGATAATTATAAATCCGATTATGGCTGTCATAATTATCGAAAATTACTATGATAAGTTTATGCTGAAAAAGGCTATTTCTCTTTTAATTGAGGGAAAACTAACTTTACAACAGTTCCTTTCGATCCGTTATTATAGAAATGAAGTTTACCGTTCAGTAAAGTCGTTAACCTGTATGCGAGAGTTAACCCGAGTCCGGCGCCCTGGAAATTACGCGTGTAACCGGATTCGCCCTGCTGGAACGGCTGCACGAGATCTTTTATTTTATTCAGTTCAATTCCGCTTCCCGTATCGGATATTTCGGCAATAGAATTTTCATTTTCGGTATAAGTTTTAAGTATAATCCTTCCGCTGTCGGTATATTTTACGGCGTTATCCGCGAGAGCTTCAAATATTTTGTGAATTTTCACCCAGTCCGCTTCAATATAAACCGGATTAGACGATAAATTTGTGATTAGATTTATGGATTTTTGATTTGCCGCCGGGATGAACTGCTCCCCTATTTTTTCGATAATTTGATTTAAATTAATCTTTACCAAGTCTAATTTGAGTTCCTTGGAATCGCTCTCCGATACTTCCATAATATTATCGAATAATTTCACCATTCGGTAAGTCGCGTTTTTCAAAGAAGAAGATATCTCTTTGATTGTATCTAAATCCTCATCCTGCGACGCTTCCATAAGAATATCGGAATACCCAATTATCGCGTTAGCCGGGGTGCGTATTTCGTGCGACATATTTGCGATGAAGTCATTCTTAAGCTGATTTAATTTCAGTTCCTCTTTGTAAGCCGATTCCAAATAACGCTCGTATGTAATCCTTTCGGATATATCGCTGAATGTAAAGATGTAATAGCGTTTATTGTCCACCGGGTCCAGCATAAGTGTGCCGCTCCCTTCATAATACTTCTTTTCGTTGCCGAGGTTCGACTCATATTTCACCAAATTTGTGTTCATATTGTCGAGTTTAGTGATTTGAGTAATCAATTCTTCGGAATACTTTGCGGGAAGAATGTCGCCTATACCGAGTCCTTCAATTTTATCCATTGAGATAAAACTCATGAAATTCTGATTCGCGTTTTTTACAAGGAATACTCCTTCCTCTTTGGTAAAAACCACTAATAATTCATTAATATTGTTAATAATCGCTTTCAGCCAACCTTCGGAACGGCGAATTTCCTGATGCATTAAAATGTAATCTGTTATATCATTTGCAGTCAGTATATAACTAAACGCGCCTTGTTCCTGGTAACGGATCGTTAGAATTTTGAATTCGTAATACTTTATTTGACCGTCGTCATTCAAAACGGCAGTTTTCTTCCATACGCCATGCATGTTAAGCTGCGTTTTGAGCATTCCGATTTCGTGAACAGAAAAATATTTCGAGAGAATATCCGTTACTTCCGCCCTGAATAAATCTTCTATATCCAATCCTAATATCCGCTCGAATGACATAGACGAATAAATAATTTGAAAATTATTGTCGGCAATTATTACAGGTATTTCGCCATAATCTAACGCGTAAGTTAAATTATTGATTTTTCTTTCTATTTTAATCTTTTTGTTGAGATTTTCGAATACTAATAGATAGAAAAGTTCTTCTCCGATTGAAATTTTTGTTACATCCACTTTGTATTCCGAAAATCCTTCCGACGCTTTGTCTAACGTGATCTCAAGACTAAGATAATTTATTTTATTTTTTGAAAAAACGTCTAAAATTGAGCATAATTCGGGATCTGAATTAAGTAGATTTATATTTGTTACATTATTCCAAAACAAATCATTTGTATTCACGAATGAAACATTATAATCTTCATTCACAATTAGAATCAATTCGTTCTCTTCGCCCACTCCATGTTCGACAAAGCCGGCTAAAAAATCGTTGAAAGCAAGATTCACTTCGTCGTTATAATTAATTGTCTGCTCCATTTATCGGCGCTATCCTTTTCAATAAGATTAGTTCGTTATAATTTTGGTCAGAGGTTAATTTATCAATCAATTTTGTTCCGTTAATCAAATCATAGAATCTTACTATCACCGAATTTATTTTGCTGAATTCCTCGATCATTTGAGTATATATTCTGTCCAGCAAATTATTAATTGCCAGAGTATTGCCGCTATTAATTTCATTGTTTATTCCCAAATCATAGCAGCGGTTAAAAAGAAATCTTAAACTGTCAAGCTCCAATTCCGAGAATGTAGTGAATTCGTTTGTGAATCTTGTTTTAGTCTCAAATAATATTTTAAAAGTGCTTTTGTCATCCTTATCTTCCCAAACGTCATATTCAATTCCGCTTTCGGCAAGAATTTTATGCGCGTCGGTTTTGATATCGAAAATAAATTCGTCAATTCTAACCTTTAATTGCAAAGAGCCGGGATGCTGAGAATGCAAATCCTTTATTAAAACGCCGAAGTGATTTAAAAGACGGAACGCGGGATTAATTGTGAGAGAATCTTTTAACTCCAAATGATGAGAATTAAAGACTTCTCCAAATTCTCGCTTACGGTATTTTGGTTTCGACTTTTTCCCGGAAGCATTCAATTCGATATGTGCTATTCTATTAAGCATATACTTCTCCCGCAGTTATTATCGGAAGAAGTTTGAAAAAGTTGAGTGTGGTAATTAATTATCGCTTAGATCAATCATACCCTGTTTGTCGAGATAATCAATTATTTTTGGATCCTCAAGTTTAGTCAAGTCCATTATTAAAAGTTTAATTCTGTCGATAGAATTTTTAATCACATCAATATCTTCTTTGTGGTCGTCTCTCGCGGAATCATCCATTTCGTCAATAAGAGAATCAACGGCAATTACAAGGCTTGAAAGAGGATTATTGAAACGATGTCCGATTGTGCAAGCCATTTCGATAATCGCTTTGCTGTGTTCGACTTTTTTCAGTTCATTCTGCAGGTCGAATATTCTAATACCCGAACGAACGCGGGCTAATAATTCGCTATTTTCAGTCGGTTTTACCAGAAAATCATCGGCTCCCGCTTCAAGTCCTTTTACTCTGTCATTAATCGAGGAACGCGCCGTAAGCATTATATAATAAATTTGTTTGAATTTTTCATCGGCTTTCATTATTCGGCATAGTTCAAGACCGTCCATAACCGGCATAGTCCAATCGGCTAGAACCACCTTCGGCGAAAAGTCTTCAATAACGTCCAGCGCTTCCTGACCGTTATGAACAATTTTCATCTCAAAGCCGTTTTTCTGAAGGAGCCTGCCGACAATATAATTTGTATCGGGTTCGTCTTCAACTAATAAAATTTTACTTGCTTCATTCATGCGGCAACCGCTTTCAAGTTGTTTATCACAGAAATTAATTTATTAAAATCATAAATCGGCTTTGGGAATAATCCGTCGGCGTTACTTTCATCGAGAATCCTTTTTCTCTCGGATTCGAAAGAATGAGCCGTTATGACTAATATTGGTATATGAGAAAATTTATTATGTGCTTTAATATACTGAGAAAGTTGTATTCCATCAACTTTTTGACCGTTTAAAAAAGAACCTGTTAAATTTATGTCCATAATAATCAGAACCGGCTGTTCTTCAAGTTTTTCCAGAATTAAGTCAACGTCGTCGGTGACAGTTACATCATATCCGTTTTTGCTGAGTAAAAACCGATAAAATTCCTGGGAAAAGCTATCATCTTCTACAACTATTATTTTCTCTTTCATTTTTTCTCCAAGTATTTAATAATAATGCTTGTTCGGCGGTTGACTACGCTCATAGGATTTTCCGCGTCTCTTAATCTATTATCGGCGTATCCCCTGATTTCGTCTATCTGATCGGGTTTCAATCCGCCTTGAACCAGCGCTCGTCTTGCCGCGTTTGCCCTATCCGCGCTTAATTCGAAATTAGTGTACTGAACGTCCTGTCGAGCAAATTTACGCGAATCGGTATGTCCTTCAATTACTATCGGATTGCTGATATTTTTCAATTTTTTAGCTACGGTCATCAATAGCTGAGTAGTTCGAGGTTTAAGATGCGCGCTTCCAACATCAAAAAAAATATTGTCATGACTGTCAATCAATTCAATCCTAAGACCTTCATCAACAATTTGAATATCTATTTGATCAATCAGCGAAGAGAAGGCTTCATTATCCTGCAGTTCGCCTTCAATTTCAAGTTTCATTTTCTCGAATTCTTTCCCCTGCATTTCCTTCCAATTCATTCCTTTTTCGCCTAATGGATTTCTTTTACCGCTGTCTTTACGTCCGGAGCCAATTACTCCGGATGATTTTGCCGAAAAACCGGTCGGGTCTCTAAAATAGTGAGCTATCGACTCCTTAACATCATCGCTCTGCCCTAAAATCCAGAGTACGATAAATAGCGCCATCATAGCGGTAACAAAGTCTGCGTAAGCCACTTTCCAAGCGCCGCCGTGATGACCTCCGTGTCCGCCGCCTTTTTTAACTATTATTATCGGTTGATCTTTGCCGCCGTCAGCCATTATTTACCTCCGCGCATGTAATCCTCCAATTCGCCGAAGGTAGGTCGTTCATCCGACGGAATGGTTCTACGCGCCATTTCTACTGCAACTATAGGCGGATTCCCTTTCGCATAAGCTAATAAACATGTTTTTATCGTAATCATAAATCCCTTTTCATGCGATATCACATGCTCCACAGCGGTCGCTAAAGGTCCGACTAATCCGTAAGAGAGCAAAATTCCTAAAAAAGTACCTACAAGCGCCGAAGCAACGTGATGCCCCACAGCCTCCGCGCCGGCATCGATAGAACCCATAGTAATAATTATACCGAGAACCGCCGCCACAATTCCCAATCCGGGAAAAGCGTCGGCAATTTTATTCATCGCCGCCGGAACATGGTCCATTTCATGTTCAAAAGTCTCAATTTCCGAATCCATTAAATTTTCCAATTCATGCGGCGGGATTCCTCCGGAAAGCATAACTTTCATTGTGTCGGAAAAATACGCGCTCAAAAAATCATTTTCGACAAACTTTTCACTCTGGGACAATATTTCACTATCCTTAGGTACTTCTACATGGGATTCAATAGACAAAAGTCCGTCTCTTTGCGCAACGAGAAATAGATCGTTGAAAGCTTTGAGCATTTTAAGATAATCTTCCTTTGAAAAATGATCCCCTTTTAAAGCTTTTGGGAGTAAAACGAATATTTTTTTAGTTACCGACATTGGAGTGGCTATTAAAAAACTTCCTATTGCGGCGCCGCCGATCGTTACAAACTCAGATATTTGTATTAATACTTCAAGTTGTCCGCCGGCCATTGTAAATCCGGCAACAACTCCGCCAAAAACAAGTACAATACCAACGATTATAAACATAGTTAAACCCCTACCTCGGTTTCGATTTCATCGAAAGTTTTCAGCATCGCCGCGTTAAGTTCGGTAACTTTTTCCCAAGGAATAGTATCGGAATGAAGAAGTTCTTCAATTTTAGCGCTGATTTCGGTCACGGTCGGGAAACCCGCCGTTGTCCCCGCTCCTTTTAACTGATGAATTATTTCATATGATTTTTGTTTGTTTTTCGCTTCGATGTAGCCTTTTAGAACTTCCATTTTGGGCGTAAAACTATTCAAAAAGAATTTTTTCATCTGCTCCGCAATTTCTTCGTCAGATTGAGAAGTGTGAACCGTGTTTTTCTTGGATTTATCGAGTATTTCATCTCCCAAGACTTCTCTTATCGCTTTCTTAAGCAGTTCCTTATGGAGAGGTTTTGACAATACTTTTACCGCTCCCGCTTCTATTGCGCGGAGAACATTCTGTTTGCTTGTATTACCGCTGATTACAATTACGGGAATTTCTTTCAAATCATCCAAAACCTTGAGCACCTGAAGCATTTTTAGTCCGTCGAAATTCGGCATCATTAAATCAAGCAATATCAAAGTCGGTATGTTCAGCCGCGCCTTTTCTATTCCTTCAAGCCCGTCGTTAGAAACAAAAACCTCGAAATTATAATCGTTGAAAAATACTCTTAATGAGTGTTTAATGATGTCGGAATCATCAACGATAAGCACTTTTATTTTATTTGGATTAGTCATTTTTTATCTTCACCTTCAATTTTTTAGCGTTAAATTCTTTTAATGTACCAGGCAGTTCTTTAACGGCAACCGAAGCGTTTTTGAGATTCTCTTTTACGTCTTCGAGCAATTCACTGCGCAATATTTCTATTTCTCTTGGGGCGTCAATTCCCAGTTTTACTTGATTATCAGAAATTTCTAATATTTTTATCGAAATATTTCTGTTAATCTTTATAGCTTCGTCAATTTTTCTTTTCAAAATCAGCATTTTTTGCCTTTTATTCTGTAAATAGTTGATATTCTACCGGAAAACTTTCATCGCTTAATATGATTTGGTATCCTGTTTTATCGTTTTGATTGATATATACCGGCGCACGCATATTAATTGTGGTTTTAATCGGGTCTCGATTCAGTTTTATTACACCAAAAGCTTCGTAGTTTTCGTTCTGCGGATATTTGTTATCAATTATTCGCAGCCCCATTAAAGGGAATGCTATTTCGGGCTGATCTATCGAGTTTAACCAAAAGAATAACTCATCTTCCTTTTTTAACAAAAGGAAATGATTTAATTCTTCGAACCCATACAAACCGTCCTTAAACAAAAGGATGTTTTCTTCTTCGTAATCGAAGTCGCCAAATTGTATTGTTTTTAGTTTCATAACTCTATTCTTTTATTATTACTATGTCAACTCTTCTATTTTTTGACCGTCCTTGGGGAGTCTGATTTGTCGCTATGGGACGGTATTCGGAATATCCGACAATTGAAACTTTATCTGGATTTAAGTCCGAATCATGTATCAGATAATAGGCTGTGTTAAGCGCTCGCGATACGGAAAGATGCCAGTTTGAAGGATAAAGCTGAGTATTTATCGGCACATTGTCCGTATGTCCTTCGACTCTAATATCATTCGGAATACTCTTGAAAATTTTAGCCAGTCTGGAAAGAACTTCTTTGAAACTCGGATTAAGATCGGCGCTTCCCGAAGGAAAAATAATACTCTCCTGAATCCTAACGGTTAATCCCCTTTCATTGTCTTCCAAACTAAAGGAATCCCCGAAATTATAAGTATCAATTAAAGAACGCAGTTTCGACTTCAACTCCGGCATGGGAGAATTTTCAACGCCGCCATTTCTGTTGGTTCCGTTTTTACCGTTATTCGATGGAATTGCTTGAACCGTTTTATTGCCGAAAACGCCTCCCATTATGTTCGTCATCTGCTGATATTTCTGCAAATCTATTTTGCTGATGGCGTATAAAATAATAAATAAGCCGAGAAGCAGCGTAATAAGATCCGCGTATGTAATAAGATACCGGTCTTTTTCATCGCCGCCGGAATATGAGTAGGGAGCAGATTTGGGAAAAGTTCTTCTCCTTTTCGGTTTCTCCTTTCGTTTCTCTTCTTCCTTATTTAAACTATCAGATCCTTTTGACTTCTCTGGGGCAGCATGCTTATCAGTCGGGTTCTCATCATTATCGGTATTTCCCCGCTCAACAGCGCTAACGTCCCCTCCAGCGTCAAATCCATCATCGATTTTTCCTGTAAGTGGCATTGTCTCAACTTATCGCTTATTGGTAACCAAATAACATTCGCGCTTAAAACGCCCCATAATGTGGCGATAAAAGCTGTTGCGATGTTCCTAATTAGTAAATTGGGATCCGATCCGGCGCTTGCCATGGTCATTATTAAAGCCATCACCGTTCCAAGAATCCCCATTGTAGGCGCGTATCCGCCCATTTTGTTGAATATATTTATATTTGCGTTGTGTCTCTCCTCCAAAGCTCTCATTTCCAAATACGACATTGTCTCCAATTGCTCCGCGGACATCCCGTCGATCATGAAACGCAGCATTTTTTTGGTAAAGAAGTTATCTATTTCCTCTATTTCATCTTCCAAAGGAAGCAGTCCGTTTTTTCTCGCCTTTAATGCAAGGTCATAATATTTATCAATCATTGCAATCATATCATATTCTTCCGGGAAATACGCTATTCTTATCAGCTTAAAAATATTAACGAATTTTTCCCATCCGAACCCGATTAAGATTGCCGCGAATGTTCCTCCGAATACAATTAAAAGAGGAGCGGCAAGGAATAATGCCTGCATCGAACCGCCTTCTATCATAAACGCTCCGAAAATAGCAAACATTGCTATTAAAAATCCGTTAACAGAACCAAATTTTTTCATATATAATCCAATATAGATTTAGGTAGAATCATAGAAGACATTTTATACGATACTTGAAGCAGATAATCGTAGTACTGCAATTGAGTTACGGCGTCAACAACGTCAACTTGCTGTTCATCGGCAATTACCTGCTGGAATGTAGTTTGCTGATTTTCGAGCATCGTCTGATTATCTACAAGGCGGTTAGTCACTGCGCCAACTTCAGACATTTTTTCTATTACTTTCTGATGAAAATCTTTAACAGATTTTACAAGTTCTGTATCAACCTCTTTTCCCGCGCTTATCTGTTCTTTTACCTTGAGCAATACGTTGAAAATGTCCATTTTCTGATTTATGTCTGAACTTATGGAAGTATTTGCGCTGTCTTCCGTTAAACTGCGAATATCGATATTAAATGCAATTTTACCGTCCGTTGTTTTTACCGCGACAGGTTTCGGATAAATTCCATTTATCGTATTAATGACCTTTGCATCTTTATCGAAAACAAAATCTACCGCTTTCGGAGCGGAAGAAAATACGCTGCCGCCGGCGGAATCCATAACATCGTAAGTCATCTGATAAGTATTATCGGCGGTTTTCTCAATTGTTGAGTCCATCGTGTATTCATTTCCGTCAACATCATAAACAGTTTGAGTGTAATTAGTTTTTGTTCCGGTTGACGCTCCGGAATCCAGAACACCGTCGAATTTAACGATTGTGCCAAACAATTCGGCTCCCGTTGTATTTATCTTCTGCGTTAAATTTGGGGATATTTTCACCTTCATTTCTCCGCTTATATCCCCGGCGGTCTGTCTTATGTAAGTCTTGCCAGGAGCGTAATCGAAAGGTTTGGAACTGTAGTCGGTTCCCCCGAAAATATATTGTCCGTTTATTTTCTGATTCGCCAAATCCAACAATGAATCAATTGATAGAGAGAGTTCGTTGGTGAAAATATTTTCGTTTCCTTTCAGGGAAGCGTTCTGCATTTCGGTCATTTTTATGTCAATCCGGGATACTTCATTCAAGATATTATCCAACGTATTTGTAGTTTGATCTAAAAAAGTAAGGCTTTTTCCGATATTATCGATATAACGGTTAGCCGATTCGAATTGCCCGGATAAGTTGATGATTCTCGAAACAGATTTCGGATCGTCCGAAGGTTTTGAAACGCGCTTTTGAGTTGAAACTTGGTTGCGCAGTCTTTCAACTTCCCTTTTCTGACCGGAAATATTTTGTATGAAGTTCCTATTTAACATTCTATCTGATATACGCATGAATCACACCATACTTAATAAAACGTCCAAAACTTCGTTTGCCATTTTTATCAATTTGGCTGAAGCGTTGAAAGATTTTTGATATTTTAAAATGTCTGTCATTTCTTCGTCTATTGAAACAGCCGTAATCGAATCTTTTTGAGATTCGAGCTGCTGAAGGACTAAATTAACAGCTTCTTTCTTAGAATTTGCGGAGTTAATTGTATTACCGACATCGTTAACTATATTTCCGTAATACTCCATTATATTTAATCCGTCAATCATCTTTTTAGTTTTGAGATCCGTCAATTGATTGGCGTATTCCCCATTTCCCGCAGTTCCGTCGCTTGAAATTGCAATTTTCAGCGGATCGTTTAATACCCGCCTATTTATTTTCAGCTTTCCGTTGTTATAGCCGTCGAAAAATTTTATTCTCGTTTGAGGATTGCTGTCGATTGTATATCCTTTGGAATGAATGCTGTTCACTTCGCGAACCATCACATTCATCATATTATCCAATCTGTCGGAATAATCGCTCAATTTGGAATTGAAAGTTTCAGAAATACCCGCCATTTCTCCGCCTGAAAGAACGGCTTTTACGTTTCCAACCTTAGTTCTTAATTCAAGTTTCCCTTTATTGCTTCTATCAACTTTGAATTCCGTAACAGCGTCTAAATTCACTGCGAAAACTCCGCCGATATTAACCGAAGCAATTCCGCTTTTCTCCAAGTTTACGTTTACCGGAGCAATTTCGCTCAACTTTTTTAATATTTCGTCTCTTTTATCTTTTAAATCGTTCGGCGAGGAACCGGCATTGAAAGTTTGGTTTATTTTACTGTTAACTTCCTTTAACTGATTCAGTAAACTATTCAATTCTTTGGTTTTATCCGTAAAGCTCGAAATCATGTCGCTTTTAATATTGTCGATAGAAGTAAAAATACTCTCAATTTTCGACGCTAAATTTTCCGCAGAATATAAGACTTCCTTACGGGCTTCCACGGAATTAGGAGACGCAGATAAGGAACTCCATGAATCGAAAAACTTATTTAAATAATTAGCTACGCCGAATTCCGTAGGTTCGCCGAAAACAACTTCCACCTGGCTCAGCAGTTCCGATTCTTTTTTATCCTTGTTAAACTTTAAGGTGTTGGAAAGTATCTGCGAAGTTAATAAATTATCTTCAACCCTTTCTATCGTGCCTATTTTAATTCCGCTGCCCCACTGAAATTTTCCGTCAGAGTCAGGGCGTTCGGAAGTCATGGATAATCTTTGTCTCGAATAATTCGGATTGCCTGAATTCGCAATATTATGCGCGGCGGCGTCCATGGCTTTCCGGTAAACCATTAAACTTCTTTTCGATATGTCGTAAATTCTGCTTATTGCCATTATACTTTCTTATTTACCACAAAACTTTGTTTGTCTCCCTGCAGATTTTGAAAAAGCATTTTAATGAACTCTCTGGAAGATTCTATGAGCGCAAAATTTTGCTTGTTAATCTCTCTTATTTCCTTAGCTTTAGTTTTTACGTTTTCTCTTAATTTTTTCAGACTGTCGGATATTTCCGCAGGTATTTCACCGGACAGTTTATCATAGAAAAGGTCGAAATTGAATTTTTTCGGCAATTCACTAATGCCTAAAATCGACTTAACCGTTTCTAATCTTCGGCGTTCTATTTTATTTATAATCGCGATTAATGATTCTTCGTTTCTTGTAATTCTATCCAGCATCTCTGAATTTCTTTCAATCAGAGCGACCCGTTTTTCCTTAACCGCTATTATCAGTCTGTCAAGACCGGCGTTCAATTCTTCGAACGCGGAATACAATTCCTTAATCATTATCAATCCTTAAAATAATTGTGATATGCTTTAATTCTTTTAACATAATTTTGAGTTTCTTTAAATGGAGGAATTCCTTTATGTTTTTTTACATTTTGAGGTCCGGCATTATACGCCGCGAGCGCAAGGTCGAGATCGTTATCAAATTCATCCATTAACGAAGATAAATATTTTGTTCCGCCGAAAATATTTTCTCTCGCGTCAAAAACATCGTTAACTCCTAAATCCATTGCCGTTGAATCCATCAACTGCATCAAGCCTTTAGCTTTTGCCTTTGAAACCGCGTCCGATCTTGCTGCGGATTCCGTCATTATAACGGATTTAATAAGGCTATCGCTAATTCCGAAAGTATTTGCGGCATCTTTAATGATGGATTCATATTTTCTCAATCTATTCATCGAACGGGAATTGGGTTTTAATACATCACTCGAATTATTTTTAAAATTTATCGGAACCACCGCGTTCGGCTTAATCTTTGTCGGGAAAAGCGAGGGATCCATTTTCTCGCCCACTACTTTTTCATAAATTTTTTCAGCTATGCCCAAACCCTGTTTTTCGGAAATATATTTACTGATTTCCATATTGAATATCGAATCGAAATATTTCCCGCCGAGCGATCCCTCGCCGAAAATGCCGTTTTCTTTCGGCATCATACTTTTCAGCATCATCGAAGTAAGCAGAGATTCAAAATCCTTAGTAGCTTTTGCCAGTCTCATTTTTTCTTTAACACTAAAATTATATTTCGATTTAACGCCGGTTAAATGCTTCCGGTTGTTCGATATATTTAGACTTAATTCTTTCATAACTATAATATCACTAATTCCCCTACTAACGCTCCGGCTTCCTTAATTGCTTGGAAAATCGCTATTATATCCTGCGGAGTAACTTTTAAGGAATTGAGCGCGTTTGCAACTTCCTGCACCGTTGTAGCGCCGTTGAGCGCAATTACTTTGGAAGTATCTTCCGTTACATAAGGAAGAATATTATCCATTACCACTGTGTTTCCGTTAGAAAATGCGCCCGGCTGCGAAATTATCGGATAATTCCTGATTACTATATTCATGCCTCCGTGGGAAATTGTAATCGGTTTTATGTGAACCGCAGCTCCCGCTACAACCGTACCGGTGCGCTCGTTTAATACAACCTTAGCCGGAAAATCGGATTCGACTTGAATTACTTCCAATTCAGCCATAAATTTCACAATATCATTCGAGTAATCGGCAGGCACTTTAAGAGATATTTCGGACGCATCCGCCGCTTTGGCAATATCTCCGCTGAACTTTAGATTAATCGCGTTTACTATATTGTTTATTGTTGTTAAATCCGGTTCTTTTAAATAGAGTTTTAATCCGCTTGTGTCGGCAGTTTTATTATCAATAGCCTCCCGCACTAATCCGCCTTGCGGAACGCGCCCGGTTAACACATGATTTTTTGCCACACTGCTTCCGGTACGAGTACTGTAATCGTAGCCGCCGACTGACAAAGCGCCTTGAGAAAAACCGATTATATTTTTCCCTTCAATCGTGGTTAAAGGAGTAAGCAGCAAAGTTCCGCCGAGAAGACTTCTGGCGTCTCCCACCGAAGAAACAGTAACGTCGAATTTGGCGCCGGGTTTAAGATAACTGCTTACCGTAGCCGTTACCATTACCGCCGCTACATTTCTGATTCTTATATCTCTTTCCGGAACCGTAATCCCGAATTTTTTCAGCATACTTCCGATTGATTGAATTGTAAATGCCGAACTTTGAGAATCGCCGGTTCTTGCCAATCCTACTACAAGTCCGTAACCGAAAATCTGTACTGAAGTGCTATTCCCTATATATGCAATATCTTTTATCCGCTGCCCTTTGGAAACGGTAAATAATAAAATTAAAATAAAAAATATTATAACGGATTTTTTCATAATTTATTCTCAGAATAACCAATGGAATAATTTAGTTAACCAGCCGGGACTCTGCATCCTGTCAATCATTCCGCTGCCTTCAATTTCTATTTTGGCGTTGGAAATACTCGATGACTCAACTATATTCTGCCCCTTAATATCCGATGGTCTGATAACTCCGCTGATAACTATAGTTTGCTTTTCACCATAAATTGAGATCTGTTTTTTTCCGGATATTTTCATATTGCCGTTTGCCCAAACGGAATCGACAATGGCGGAAATTCTTGTTTTTACCATTCCGGTAGTTTGGGTGCCTCCTTTTCCATTAAAATCGTTTGTCGATCCCAATCCTCCGTTTACCGCGGGAAGCAAGGGATTCCCGTCCATCGTTCCGCTCGCGTTTAATGTAAAATCGCTATTTCTCGATCCCGAAGTTTGCGCGTTATTGGAGGCTCTTGAAGATTCAATAACGAGTATTGTAATTAAATCGCCTACTTGACTCGCTTTTTGATCGGAGAATAAAGAATATTGCGCGTATTTGCCATACGATTGGGCTGAGACTATAACCGGAAAAACTATTAACGCTATTAAAAACTTTTTCATCGTCACTCCATTATTAAAACAGTGTTTCTATCAATTATTTTAGCCGAATAGGTCTTATGTCCGTTTGCGACTCTAATTATCTTGCCGAAATATCCGTCTTGCTTGGCTATCACGCTTAACTCTATCATTACGCTGCCTTCGGCGTATTTCGCCTTTAATTTATCTCCTCTGTAAACTATCGGTTCCATTTCCACATCTTCGCGGTTTAGAATAGATCCTTTGTGTAAAATCGATTTTGTCCTGTAAAATTCTAAATCCTCAATTTTCGTGAAAGGAGTTTTGCGGTTATTCGTTACATCCGCTTCAATTAATTGAAAATCCGAAAGCGCCAGTTTTTCATTTTTCTTCAATTTAACTTTTGAGATTAAAACACTATTGTAAAGTCTTACTTTAAGTGAAATCATTTCCGTCTTTACAGATCCGTCTTTTCTTTTTACCAACGCGGAGAGGTAAACGTAATTCCCGCTTTTATTTATTTTCGTATGCGGTTCCACGCTTATGGAAGAATAACTTTTCGGCTTCACCAATTCGTATTCAATTTTTTCGTAATCGCGGAATTTCATATGCAGCAGTCTGTCGAGACCATTAATATTAGTTCCGCCGGAATTTAAAAGAAATGATAGTATGTAAATAATTATCAAGTTCATTTTATCCGCGCTTCAATTGGTTGACAATATTCATCATCTCTTCAATTGTTTTTACCGTTTTAGAATTGATTTCATAAGCTCGTTGAGCGGTAATCATATTTATCATTTCCTCAACAATATCTACGTTAGAAGATTCGATGTAACCTTGGTGTATTTCGCCGAAACCGTTAGAACCGGGCGTTCCGTAAACCGGAGTGCCGGAATATTCGGTTTCTACAAATAAATTATCGCCTATCGGCTTTAATCCGGCTGGATTAATGAACTTAACAAGCTGGATTTCATCGAGCACGGTAGATTGCTCATTACTGTCGATAGCTTCCACAACTCCGTCGCGGGAAATACCGATATTGCCGGTATTTTCGTCAATTGTAATTTCAGGCACAAGTCTGAATCCGCTGCTGTTTACAATGCGTCCCTCAAAATTAACTTTAAAGGTTCCGTCTCTTGTATATGCATATGTGCCGTCGGGTTTCAGCACTTCAAAAAATCCCTCTCCATTAATTGCCAAATCCATAGGATTCGTCGTTTCGGAAAGGTCTCCCTGCTGAAATAATTTATGAGCCGAGGAAACTTTGACGCCGTTTCCAACATAAATGTATTCGTTACTCACATCGGAAGAACCGATATTTTCGTTTGAATAGGAACTTAGCGGAACTTGCTGATACATTAAATCCTGAAATTCCGATTTATTCTTTTTGAATCCGATAGAGTTAACATTAGCAATATTGTTGGCTATTATTTCAATATTTTTCTGCTGTGCGTACATCCCGGACGCTGCTGTTCTTAATGCTTTAGTCGGCATAATTTATTCTCCTAACCTCTTATAAGTCCAATTTCATTTGCTTGGTTTAATATTTCATCATAGTTGCGGATAATTTTTTGTATCGATTCGAAACTCTTGCTAAGCGAAATCATTTCTTCCATTTCAAGCACGGGATTAACGTTAGATTCTTCGAGATATCCTTGAAGCAATTCGTACTGATCTTCTTCGGCTGGATTGAATACTCCGTCTTCAGACCGGAAACGGCTTCCTCCAACCTTGAGCAGTTTACTCTTATCCGGTACGTCTGCAATAAGTATTTTATCCACAAAAGTATCGCCCATCTTAATTTCGCCGTTTTTACTTATTTTAATGTTTTTAACCTTCTCATAAACATATTCGTTAATATTTATTTCGCCGCCGCGACCCATTACTTTATAGCCGTCGCTGTCAACAAGTAAACCGTCTTCGGTTAAGCTGAATTTTCCGTTTTTTGTAAAATACGTATTCTCTCCGTCGGTTACTGTGAAAAAATAATCTCCGTTGATGGCTAAATCGAATCGATTGTCTGTATTTATAAAATCTCCCTGATCGAATTCGGTTTTCTTCTTAATAGTAACCTGCTGTTTATCGAGTAAAACTTTCGTAAATGTGATGTCTCTTTTGTACCCGACCGAATTGATATTAGCGAGGTTATTCGAGATAACCTCAAGTCTCTTTTCGCTAAACCGCATTCTGTTTGCGATGTCTAATATTTTATTTACACCTTTAGGCAATTGATTCTCCAATGTTATTTTGAATGTACATATTCAGTCTTGCTGCTATTACAATTTCGTCTTGTGAAATATTCAGTCTTTTGGCGGAACTATGGATTGTTTCATACCCCAATTCGACGCCGGGAACGGTTTCCATTAGTTTCTTTCTGATAAGCTTTAGCTGCGGGTCCATACTGTAAGATATTTTTTCGGCTCTTATTGATTTGATATTTTCTTTTAATTTCGCGGTTGAATATTTCTTTTTTGATTTAAATCTTCTGTATCCCACCCAGCCGAAGCTAATAACGGCGGCGCCGGTAATTAAGGAAAGTTTAATCACCGTAGATGATGCGGTAATTGCTTGATTCGCAATATGATTATTGACGCCTTTCGCGGCTTCAAACTGCTCTCTAACTATTCGTTTTACGTCAAGGTCATTCTGCGCCCGCGCGCTGAAATTAGAAAGCATCAAAAACAATATTGCCGTAATAATATATCTCATTTCCTAATTTTCCTTATTATGGGGAGAGCGATTATTAATTTTGATCCCTCGTTTTCTTTAGCTTTCACAAGAAATCTGCCTTCATGTTTTTTCACGAGATTTTCAAGTATCAATAATTCCAAACTTTGGTTTTCAATTACATCGTTAGGAGAAAATTCCTCCACAAAATTCGTTGTCAGCGCTTTGATAAAAACATAATTGTCATTTACTCTTGACTGCAGGATAACTCCGCCCTGTGAATCGTCTTTCCTAACCAAAGTGAATATTGCCGACAGCATCAAATTGATATAACTTCGATGACTGAGTATTGCCGGGAGTTGTTTCGCAAGGTCTGTAATACATTCGAAATTCTGCGCCTTCATAGAAACGTTCATTACATCCACATAATCTTTGATGATATTGTTAATATCCACCGGTTTTATTTCGATGTCGGACGAAGCCAGACTTGAGAATTTAACCAATCTTTTTACTACCGTTTTAACTTTTTTTATTTGTCTGCCGATCGTTTCATGTAGTTTTGGATCAACGTCTTTATTGTTTTCCGCAATAAATTCAATGGAACTTAAAATTACCTGCATTGGAGAAATAATCTCCTCAGCCATTCCGAGCGTCAATTCGCCGACTACCGCGAGGCGGTAATCTTTCAAAAATTTCGATTGATAGATTTGAAAATCTCTATAAACTTTAAATAATTTCACTCTGGAATGGATGTTTTCAATTATCGGCACAGCATGTGCAAGAATTATCATCAGAGCTTTCCCTTCGTAGGATTCCTCGTCAAGACTTTTAACCGGTGTATCAATACAGACAAAATATTTATTCATTTTCCATTTTTTTATGGGAATAAATAGAATATTGTTTAATCTCTCTCTTATCTTTAAGGATTCGGAAATAGGGATTAAAATCATTTTATCTCTCGAAATAAGCGAATCGAACAAAGAATCTTTTTTAATCGCCTGCACTATTTCGCCGAAAGCCTTTGCGTATCCGTTTGTTACGGGCGTAAAGTCGTCGTAACCTTCGTCAAAATAGAAAAACGCCAATTCTTTTAGATCAATTACGCTTTCCGATTTATTTTTCACTATCGAAACTACATTTTCGAGGTTGTCGGAATGATGTAGAGCTAAATCGTAATCAACTAACGATTCCATAAATCTCGCCAATTTTCTGTCTCTATCCCGCGTTTTGCGAATATGATAATCTGTAGGCTGACTATTATCGTTCATTGCCGGGGATTCGACCAAAGTTTCGGCAAATGATTTATAATAGGCTTTATTTGATTTGATTATTCTCAATTTTATACCGGGAGATTTTCATTTTTAGTGATTTCTTCTTGATAATCTTCTACTAATTTTTCAACAGCTTGAGCATCTCTGATTCCGAGTTGAGAAAGACCGTCGATATCGGGCTCTATTTTTCTATCCCAAAAATATTTATTGCCGTAAATAGAATTAGCAATAATATCGGCAAGATGTATTATTGCGGCTAATCTATTATCTCCGGACATTTTAGAAGGATTATGATGAAAAAGCACAGCCTGGCAGAGCATAAGCGGGAAGTTCCATTTATCGAGCAGAGTAAGGGCGATTTCCTGGTGATTCAAACCGATTATTTCATTTTCGTAATTTCCATAGTCTTTATCGTTATTTATCACTTCATCGTGTATCTTAATAAAACTCGCGTGGAGATATTTGTGAGTTACGCTAATACCCAAATCGTGCAGAAATCCAGCCACAAAAGATTCTCTTGAAAATTCGGCGTTAAAATGCTTGCAGAGACTTTTACTCAAGTTCCCTACTAAATAGGAATGCTCCCAAAAATCATTTTGGTTCAGATAGGAATCCGACTTTATTTTGAATGTCTCCAGCAAAGTTATTCCGGTAACAATGTTTGTCAATTCTGCTAATCCGATAATGTGAAGCGCGTATTCCACGCTTGCTACCCGGCGGTATAAGCCATACAAAGGAGAATTCGCAATTCTCAAAACTTTTGTCACCAAACTTTGGTCTCTGTTTATCAATTTAGCGGCTTCGCTTATTGAAGCGTTTTCTTTGTTCAAAGCTCTCAGAACATCTTGCAGAAATTCCGGAACAACGGCTAACTGGTCGATACTCGAAAGTATTAATCTTGCTTTTTCTTTATCTGGCGCTCTGTTGATATGGTGTGCAATCATTTTCTCATCTCTTACATATAAAGTTCTTTAAATTCATTTGTCATTATTTTTGAATAAGTGCTTATTAAAGCGCTTACATAGGAAGAATTGCCCAACTCAAGAATATCTACAATACCGTTGTCCAGCAATATATTTTCATCCCAGCTAAATTCCCCTATTCCGGTTACTTGCGTCATATAATCGGCAAAATGTACAATAGCGGAGATTTTTCTGTTATTTTTTGCCTGCATCGGATTATGATGGTAGCGGATTGCGTCGGCTAAATTCGGAGGCAGATTCCATTTGTTTATCAGCATATATCCAATTTCTTCGTGAGTTAAACCGAGAATAGACTTTTCAGCATTCAGATAAATCATTTGCTCCTTTTCCGCCAGTTTATATATAGCGTCGAATTCTTTGTCGAAATACCTCTGAATAACCGAAATTCCCAAGTCGTGCAGCAGCCCCGCGGTTAAAGCTTCCCCGCTTTTAGGATAACCAAGATCGTCCGCTATTTTTTTTGAGAGCATTCCCGTTACAAAAGAATGAGTCCAGAATTTTTTTCTGTTCCAATTTTTAGAATTTAACGATTTAAATGCTTCCATCAGGGTAAGAGCATAAGTTAGATTTTTAATTTGGTCGAAACCTAAAACCACAACGGCAAATTCAACCGTGCTCACTCTGCGCGGAAGTCCATAAAGAGGAGAATTTGCAATTGTGAGCACTTTGGCTACCAACCCTTGATCCTGATTGATAATCTTGCTTAAGTCTTTGGCGCTAGCGCGCGGATTATCCAATATTCTTGTAACTTCTAGAATAACATTAGGAATAGCGGGCAGATTCCTTATTTTATTAAGCTGCTGCCTGCTGCTCTCTCTTTTTTCTTCCAATATCATATCCGCTTTCTCATTCATTGATAAGTTCCAGCCTCATTTTCAATTTTTTAATTATTCTCGAATGTACTTGAGATACCCTCGACACGGTAATGCTTAAAACTTCGGCTATTTCTTTATAGTTTAATTCTTCATAGTAATAAAGAGTAAGAATAAGCCGGTCTCTCTCCTTCAGTTTCTTTATTTCATTTATTAATATCTGTTTCGCTTCTTTTTTCTCCGCTTCTTCATCGGGAGTGGAGTCGTCATTCGGCAGCATTTCGTAAAGCAGGCAATCTTCGTTCATTCCCGCCGGACTGTCCAAAGAGACATTAGAATAATAACTTTTACTGTTATTAGGGTCGTCAACTTTATGGTATAATTTGAGTTTGCGGATTTCGTCGATTATTTTTCCGCGTATTCTTGTAATTGCGTATGTCTCAAATTTTGTTCCGTAATCCGGGTCGTAGCGCTCAACGGCTTCGCTGAGTCCCTCAATTCCGAATTGAAAATAATCTTTGGAATTTAGTATCCCCTGGTTGTAAAATTTTGATTGATGAATTACGTAATGAACCAAATTTGTATATGTTAATAACAACTTCCTCTTTAATTCGGGAGTTGGAGTCGATTTATATTCTTTCCATAAATTATAAGTCGTCATGATGATTTACTGCTCAGGTTTTTTCCTAAATTTGTTTTCTCTTCCGTTACTTTATTAACCGCGCGAATAAAAATTATCGTTAAAAAGCTTATCATAACGGTAACAACTACAAAAATGATGAATGACCTTACAACTATATCCATTAAAGAAAGTCCTAATTGGCTAAAAAATATCAGCGAAAGCGAAAAAAATAAAAGTCCAATCTGTAAAACTATTTTGTTCATAGCTGCTCCATAAATTACTATTCTATTTTTCAACAATTGTACCAATCTTTTTTTAAGAAAAGATTGATTTGGGAGTGTTTTTAGGGGTTTATTAAAAAATATCAGAGCGCTGACTGCTCAATATTAGCCAACTGATTCTTTTTTAAAAAATTATCCGAAATTTTGTTTATTGCTTGAGTTACTTGGTGATTTGGAAAGGCAATTGATAAAATCTTCTGCGCTCTTATGGTTTCGCTTACAATCGGACTGGTAAATATGTAGCCGAGATTATCCGGTTCGACTTTTAAGAATTTCATTGAAGCTTTAGATAAATTATTGAAAGCTCCTCTTCCGTCCGCTGTGTCCATAGCGTTATTAATAACTACATACGATTTGGTTTTTATTCTGTTTTTTTTCATTATTTTGAACACAACGTAAGCGTCAATTACGGCGATAGGTTCCGGGTTTGCAACAATTATTAGCTCGCCGGAGGCAGATAAAATTGTGAAGATATTCGCGCTGATACCGGCAGAATTATCAAAAACGATATAATCATACCGGTCGCTTATTTGTATTATTTTCCGTAGGAAATATTCGACTTGCTCCGAAGTAATATTTGTAATGGACAATGAACCTGAATCTCCGTAAATAATGTCCATATTGTCCGTAAAATGAACAATTGTGTTTTCGAGCGTCGCGCGGTTTAATACAAAATCGAAGATTGTGTTTTCCGGAGTATCGTCCAGGAACAAATGAACATTCGCTAAATTAAAATCGAGATCGACAAGCAGAACCCTGTAATTCCGTTTTGCAAGCTGATAGGCAAAATTAATTGAAAAGAAAGTTTTACCGGTTCCTCCCTTGCCGGAGACAATACTAATTATTTTCTCAGAACGTGGAACGGTTCTTTCATAATTTAATAAATATCTTAGTTTCTGCGCCTGATCCATCAGTTAATATTGCCCGTATAAATTATTTTCGCTATCATTTCGGATTCCGCCGCTAAAATATCGTCCGGAATAGTTTGTCCGTTTGTAAGATAAATTATAGGCGAAGCGTAATTCAGAGAGACATTCATAATATTTCCAAAAGCAATAGCTTCGTCGAGTTTTGTGAAAATAAGTCCGTCGTAATTAAATATCTTAAATTTATCGGCAATGTCAAAAAGACTCTTTTTAGACGCCGAACTGCTCATTGCAAGGTAAACATCGTCAATTGGCATAAGCGAAAGAAGTTTTTTAATATTGCTCAATTCTTCGGTGTTTTTTTGGCTTCGTCCAACGGTATCGACAAATACGAGGTCTTTGTTTTTGAATTTCTTCACTATTTCTGGTATATCTTTTTCGTCGTATGCCACCAACAAATCAATTTCACTTATCTCGGAAAATATTTTCAGTTGGTCTATGGCTCCCAAACGATAAGTATCGATAGAAACAATGCCCACGTTCAGGTTGTGAAGCAATTTTGTGATAGCCGCCAATTTCGCTATGCAGGTGGTTTTGCCCACTCCGGTTGGACCGACGACGGAAACGTATTTTGCCCTTTTACTTTTGGATACGTTCAATTTTCCCGTGTTAATCAGCGAAGAAAGACTAACCATAACATGTTTTTCGAGATTATTCTTGCTCAGCAAATTTTTTGATTTGTGAAGCTGTTCAATAATTACTTTAATTATATTGGCGTCAACTTCGTTGTACTTCAATACTTCAATAATTTCTTTAATATCCGTTTTGGTTATTTTTGAAGGGTCAACGAATTTTTTCCGTTTTGCAGGTATTTTTGCCGGATCAATTGTAATAGTCATCGCGTCAATTTCCGCCTCGCGGTTGGAGATAATTCTTAATTTATCTTTTACTTCTTGATACGGATTATAACTCTCATGCGGAGGGTCCATTTCATCGAGAGCCTGAAGATCCGGTTCCAATCCAACTGTAAGCTCAAACATTTTTCCGCGGTAACTTCCGCTGCCGTTTACAACTTTGGAACTCAAAATTATAGCTTCTTCCCCGAATTCTTCTTTTACTAACAATGTCGCTTCTCTTAGCGTTGGGGCTTTAAGTTTTTTTATTTTCATTACTCTACCTCTATTTTATCGAGCAATTCGATTTCGACGTAATTAGGGAGTTCAGTATAAGAAAGAACCGCAAATTCCGGTCGGCTGACGTGTATCATTCTATAAAAATACGGTCTTATAGTTGCTTGTGTAATTATTACAGGGTAATACCCAAATTCTTCAAAATTAAGTTTGATACTCTCTAATCTTTCAAATAATTTTTCCATCAACGTCGGATGCAATCCTAAGGACTGTACATTCCCTTTTTGTTCGGTAATGGATTCGACAATTGATCTTTCCATTTTATCGCCGATAGTTACGGCGTGAATTACATTGTTGTTGTCTCTGTAAAGATTTGCTATAACGTCGGATAATGAATGACGCACATATTCCGTAAGTACATCGACATTTTTACTCGCTTTTGAATAATCAATCAGAGATTCGATTATTTGAACGAGATCCTTAATCGGTATTCCTTCTTTAAGCAGATTCTGCAGTACCTTTTGAATAGTGCCCAAAGGCAGAACATCCTGATTGATTTCTTCGACAACCGCGGGATATTCTTTTTTGAGGTTCTCCAATAATTGCTTAACGGCTTGGCGCGTAAGAATTTTATCGAAATTCATTTTCAACGTTTCCTGCAGATGCGTGGAAATTACCGAGAGAGCGTCAACAACCGTGTAGCCGAGCATTTCGGCTTTTCCTTTCTCTTCGTCGTTCACCCAGTGCGCGGGCAGGTGGAACGCGGGATCTTGAGTAGGAATTCCCTCAATTTCCTCTTCCGCTCCGCCGGGATTCATAGCGAGGAATCTATCTGTGTAAACTTCGAATTCGCTCACCACATTTCCTTTTATTTTTATAATATAAATATTCGGTTCAAGCTGCAGGTTATCTCTTACTCTTACCGGAGGAATAAGAATTCCGTACTCTAAAGCAAGAAACTTTCTTGTCGATGCAATTTTGTCGAATAAATCTCCGCCTTCGTTTTTATCTATTAAACTTATAAGAGCGTAGCCTATCTCAATTTCTATCGGGTCAACTTGGAGATACTGTTCGACATTTTCCTTAGTTTCATCGGAAATTTCCTCCACTTCTTCCACCGCGGCGGCTGCAATATCCATTTTTTTCTTTCTTAAGTATGAACTTGTTCCCAATCCGACGCTTATTAAGAAAAACGGTATCATCGGCATACCGGGAACGAACGCAAACATAAAGATTATTCCCGCAACGGTGGCTAATACTCTGTAATTGGATAAAAGTTGACTCTTCATCTGCCGGTCCAAAGTTTTCCCCGAATCGCTTCGAGTAACAACCATTCCCGCGGATGTGGCAATTATTAGCGCTGGTATTTGAGAAACCAGTCCGTCGCCGATGGTTAAAATAGTGTAAGTTTTGATTGCGTCCGTAAACGCCATTCCATGTATGGCAATGCCAATGAAAAATCCGCCGAGAATATTAATTCCATTAATGAGCAGTCCCGCTATCGCATCTCCCTTTACAAACTTACTCGCTCCGTCCATTGCGCCGTAAAATTCAGCTTCGCGAGCAATTTTTTCTCTTCTGCTTTTTGCTTCTTCTTCGTTAATAAGTCCCGTATTCAAGTCCGCGTCAATTGCCATCTGCTTACCCGGCATGGCGTCTAAAGTAAATCTCGCCGATACTTCAGAAACTCTCTCGGAGCCTTTAACAATCACTATAAACTGAATAATTACTAAGATAATAAATACTATAAAGCCGACAACGTAATTTCCGCCTACGACAAATGAACCGAAAGATTCAATTACCTTTCCGGCATAACCGTCTATTAGAATCAACCTTGTGGAGCTTATATTAAGCGACAGCCGGAAAAGCGTTAGAATTAGCAGTAAACCGGGGAATATTGACAAATCTAACGGCGACTTTATTGATAAGGATAACACTAAAATGAGAACCGAAAAGGTGATATTCACAGCAAGGAAAAAGTCTAGAAAAAATGTCGGAAGCGGAATTAACATCAATCCGAGCATCAGCACCAATCCTACCGCTAATAGTATATCCGTATTTTTATCAATACTTAAATTCATGCAATATTAGTTCCTTTATTCTTTAGTCCGTAAACAAACGCTAAAACTTTAGCCACCGCTTCAAAAAGATTAGCCGGAATTTCATCTCCGACCTCGCATGTTTTATACAATAACCTTGCCAAAGGTTTATCTTCGTAAATATGGATATCGTTTTCGCGGGCAATTTTCTTAATTTTCAGCGCTAAACTATCAATACCCTTCGCAATAACCTTAGGCGCGGTTTCGTTTACCGGGTCGTATTTAAGCGCGACGGCAAAATGAGTCGGGTTCGTTATTATGACATCAGCTTGAGGAAGTTCTTTCATCATTCGTTTGCGGGACATTTCAGCTTGCACGGATTTTATTCTGCTTTTAATCTCAGGGTTCCCTTCAGATTGTTTCATTTCGTCTTTAACTTCCTGCTTAGTCATCATCATATCTTTGCTGAACTTGAATTTCTGATAAATAAAATCCGCCGCCGCGATAAACGCATAGACTAAAATGAGTTTAATAGTAAGGCTATATGCAGCGATTGACATAAACTTGACAATATCGAGAACGGAGTAGTTGGGTAATTTCATTATATCACCCATGAAATCGGAAATTATGTAATATACAATCCAGAAAATCACAACGAATTTGAGAATGCTCTTAAAAGTTTCGACAAAACTTTGGGATGAAAAAAAGACTTTCTTTAATCCTTTGAATGGATTTATTTTACTAAATTTCGGATACATCGCTTTGGGAGTAATTTTAAATCCAACTTGCAAAATATTTGCCGCCAAAGTAATTACATAAATTCCTGCAAAAAACGGGAGCGTGGCAAAAAAGAAGTAGTAGAAACCCTTAATGGCGTAAATTTGGATTAATTCATATTTAATCTGTAAGTTATTCAAATTTGCAAAAACATTAATCGAAAGCTCGGATAATTGAGACGCGAGATTAGTTTGTCCGATCAATAATATGAGCATTCCCGTGCCGAAAACGGCGAAATTGGAAATCTCCGTACTTTTAGCTACCTGCCCTTCTTCCCTGCTCTTTTCCAGCTTTTTCGGGGTTGCCTGTTCGGTTTTTTCCTGTCCGGTGCTTTTAGCCATTTTATCCCATCGCCCGCATTAAAGTAAATAAATTCCTTTCATGAAGTTTCAGCAGTTCTTTGATTATATAAAAGAAATAAACCATACTCATTGAAATAAGTAAAAATCCGATTCCAATCCTTAGCGGATATAAAACAAAAAACACCTGCATCTGCGGAATAATCTTGCTCATAATCCCTTCCGCGATATTTATTAAAAAGAATGTTACCATTATGGGAGACGCTATTTTAACAGCGATAATAAAAACGTTTGCCGCCTGCTTTACGAGTACTTGATTAGTCAATTTTGTATAATTAAAACCGCTTATAGGAATTATTTTAAAAGATTGATAAACGGCGCTTACCAAAAAGATATGTCCGTTCATCAGCAAAAAGATAAGTATGGTGAAGATATTGAATAATCTGCTTATTACATCTATACTCAAGTCTTGAGTCGGATCGAAAAGCTGCGCCATACTTAGTCCCAAGTCGAATCCCATAAGCGAAGCTCCATATGTAACTCCCCAGAATATTAGCTGCATAAAAAAGCCGATCATCATTCCAACGATTAATTCTTTGGCGGCGGTGAATGATATATGCCAATAAGTAAGTTCAATTACCGGAGCTTTGATATTGAGAGAAATAAGCACTATGTACGCTAAAAATATTGATAGAAGTATTTTTATTGTTGTAGGTAAAAGACTTGTACCGTATAAAGGAGCCGCAATAAACATTCCCAGCATTCTCAAAAAAATAAAGAGAAATGTCACAAAATTATTGATCAATATATCCAGCATTATATTACCGTATTAATTATGTCGAATATTTGAAGAGTCAATCCTATTACTTTATCAAATATCCAGGGAAGGAGAAAAATAATAGCTACCGCCGTAATTAAAATTTTGGGAATAAATGTTAACGTCATTTCCTGAATTGAAGTTGCGGCTTGAAAAATGGAAATCATTATCCCTATTATTAACGCTACTCCCAAAATAGGAAGCAGAATAACAATTGAAGTATAAAAAACCTCTGTCAGCACGCCTATAATCAGTTCTTGAGTCATTACATAAATCCTTTAATTACTGTGTTTACTATTAAATTCCAACCGTCAACTAATATGAAGAGCAATATTTTAAATGGAAGCGATATCATCATAGGCGGGATCATCATCATTCCCATCGACAGCAGTATGCTTCCGATAATCATATCGAGCATTATAAATGGAATATATAGGAAAAATCCTATTATGAATCCGGTTCTCAATTCGCTTAGCGCAAAAGCGGGCACTAAAATATAAATCGGCAAATCCTCCCTCGTTTTGGGCTTTTCGAGAGTGGTCATGCTTATGAATAGTTCCAAATCTTCGGCTCTCACATGTTTAAACATAAATACGCGTATCGGAACAATTGCGGTATCATATGCCTGTTCAAAGGTAATTTGCTCCTCCATAAGCGGTTTTATGGCTGTATCGTTCACTTTATTCCATGTCGGAGCCATAATAAAAAATGTGATGAATAACGCAATTCCGGCTAATAATTGACTCGGAGGCATTTGCTGCGTTCCCAGTGCGTTCTTTAGGAAGTGAAATACAATTATTATACGTAAATATGATGTGGTCATAATCAATATAGACGGAGCAAGCGAAAGGACAGTGAGCAGCAATAATAATTGAAGCGTTGCCGATACGTCCCCACCCTGGGCATTATCAACACCAATTGAAATCTTGGGAAGACCGATTTTCTGCTGCGCCAATTCTATTTGACCCGAAAGAACAAAAATTAAAAGCGTTGTTAGAAATAATTTTTTCATTTTCCTTGAAGATTCCGCTTAAATATTTCCAGAAAAGATTTTCCCGAATAGAGTTTTTTGTTCTCCTCGTTATACGATTCGTCCCAATCCAATTCTTTCAATAGAGTTACCGAGTTATCGCTGAGTCCAAGAACTAATACTTTATCCCCCAAACGAACCATCGAGATATATTTCTTCGGCATTATTGAACGGGTATGGAGTACTTTCAGATCGAATGCGTCGGATTTATTCTGCCCTACAATAAATTGCTTTTTTTTCAGGTAAAAGAGCGCTAATGAAAGAGAGCCTAAAATAACAATTATCGGGAGGAGCATTTTTATTACTTCCCAAGCGCTCACTAGTACATTTCCCCTAATCGTTTTGCCGGATCGTTCAGGTTCATTATACGGATACCGAAATGCTTATCGATAACAACCACTTCGCCGTCTGCAATTTTTTTATTATTTACATAGATATCAACCGGTTCGCTGGCGAGTTTATCCAATTCAATTACATACCCGCGTTCGAGTTCCAATATATCCTTGATTTTCATTTTAGCCTTGCCCAATTCGATGAACACATCCAGTTCCAAATCGTGTAGAAATTCTAATTTTGAATCTGCGTAAGACTTTTTAGGTTTCGAGCTGTCCATCTCTTCGAGTTCGGCAACTTGAACGCCTTGTGTCGCCACTTCCATAAGAGCATCCTCTGCGGACTGTACTTCGGCGGCGTTCTCCTCCACGCTTTCGGCTTGTTCCGTTTTTTCTATTTGTTCTTTTTCTTCGCTCATAATTTTACCATTTTTTATGTGTCAGTTTCAACTTTTCGAGTTACTTTTACCGCTCTGTGATTATTCACTTTCCCAACTCTTCCTTTGAACATAGGTATTTCGCCAATCTTAATCGTGCATTCGTCGCTTACGGCGCTTCCTATCTGAAGAATATCCCCTTTTTCAAGGGAATTCAACTCGTTTAAAAATAATTTTGTAGTTCCCAATTCAACGCGGACGGGTAAGTCTGTATTTTTTATATAATGAGTCATTATGTCGCGCGCCGTACCGCCGGCGTATTTTGTCGGGCGTATTGTCGAAAGCGATTTTGTAGATAAATTTGCCAAAATACGTTCAAACGCGAATGTTGCGTAGCAAACATTCATCATAAACGGTTTCTCGTCAACCATTATTTCGAATGATATAAGCAAAACCGATTCGTTGGGAGAAGTGATCTGGGCAAAATCTATATCCGATTCAAATTTTTCTATTTCAAAATCGAGTTTATCTATCGTGCTCCAGGCTTTTGTTAATTCCTTCATAATAGACTCGATAATAACGAGTAATACTTTTTGCTCAATTGAAGTAATAAACGGCGATTCTTTGCCTCCCTCTCCGCTTCCGCCAAGGAGTCTATCCACCAGACTAAAAGCCAAATCGGTTCCCAATTCGGCGACTCCTTTTATATCCGTATTAAGAATATCAAAAGTATATAAACATCCCGGATTGCTCACGGAGAGGACATATTCGGAATAATACAATTGGTCGATAGTTGTGAGATTGATATTCACAATAGTTTGAAGTTTAGAAACCAAGAATGAACCGAAGCTTTCCGCGAAATTTTCATGAATACTTCTTATGGAACGGAGTTGATTTTTAGATATCCGGTTAGGAAGCCTAAAATCAAACGGAACCGCCTCTTTATCGTTGGAATCTATTAATTCGCTTATTTCACCTGTCTTAATATTATTAAGCAGATTGTCTATCTCTTGTTGTGATAAGAGTTCAGCCATAATTAATCTACAATAAATTTACTGAAATAAATATTATTCACATCTACGTCAGGGAGTAAATTCTTTATGGACGCAGAGAGTTGAATTTTCAAAGTATCTTTGTAACTCGGTTTGCTTAATTCATCTTGAGTTTTTTCGCTGAGGATTGAGATGATTTTATCTTTAATGATAACGTCTTTGCTGGCAAACAGCAATTTTTCATCTTCGGTTGGCAACTCAAAAGATAACGAGACAAGCAGAAGTTTTCCGCCCCTGCTGTTTAACGGATTAACGACCAAATCGTTAATTGAGTATAATACGTTCTCCTGCGATTCTTCTTCGGGCACTTCCTCAACAATTTGAACGTCTTCGGCTAAATTTTCGTAAGCGGAATTTTGAGCGAATTTATCCATTAAAAAATTTGCCGTAATAAAATAAACCGCAATCAATTGAACCACGAACAGCGGCAAACCAATAATTAAAATTTTCGGATTGAATCCGCCACCTTCTTTTTTTTCTTTTATCTCTTTTTTCTCTTTCTTTTCTTCTGCCATTTCGCCTACCTATTGATTCTATTTTCTTCAAATAGAAACAATAGATATGCCAAAATATTTCTTCATTTTTGGATTATAATTGAAGAAAAGAGCACAAAGGATGGCTAATATTCAACATCTGGTTAAATTGATAAAAAAGGCGCCGCCGAAAAATTAATTGTGCAAAATTAAGATGAACAATTAACCTTTTCGGCGGTTCCTAATATTTACTTATCGAATCAAATTAGTTATTTCCTGCAGTAGTTGGTCGGAAGTGGTAATAACTCTCGCGCTTGCCTGGAATCCCCTCTGGGAGACTATCATTTTGGTGAATTCCTCCGATAAATCAACATTTGATTGTTCCAGAACTCCGGATTGAATTTGCGTGCCTGAAGCTTCGCCCGGTTCGGCAATAACAGGTTCGCCTGAGTTAGCAGATATTCTGAACATGTTTTCGCCCACGCTCGCCAAACCATTTAGATTTGAGAAACTCGCGAGCATAAGCTGAGCTAACTTTTTGGATTGTCCGTTTGAGAAGACGCCGACTATATACCCGTTCTGATCGATGCTGAAATTAGTTAAAGAAGCGGCGGCTGATCCGTTCTGAGAAAGAGCCGAAACAACTGCGTTCTGCGACGTTTGAGTAATTCCATCGAATCCGGAACCGAAATCTATGTTAATATTTGCCGCGGATGCTCCGCCTGCCGGAGTGAAAGTCAATACGGGCGGATTCGGCGAAATCGTATTTAATGATCCGTCGGCGTTAAACGACATTGTACCGGAATTGCTGCTCAGCGTTCCGCTTGTTTTCGGAACTTCGGCTTTCCAGTTCCAATTATTGTCGGATATTTTTGTATATTTAATCGTCAGCGTATGAGCGTTACCCAAGGAATCATAAATTGTCAGACTTCCGTTAACTACCGTCGGTTCGCGGTTATCGTCAACTGTTGAACTGACGGTTGATGTATTATCCGTCTGAGTTATTTCAGTCGGATCGAAATCGAAATTTATTCCAAGCGAAGAATCTGCAAGAGTAATCGGCGCGGCTGCGCTTCCCCCAATTGTACTCATCGCTCCGGTTGACGAATCGAATGTAACGGCAACAGGTCCGCCGGAATCCAGCGCTACGTTGCCCGAACTGTCTTTTAGATCGTATGTCATATTAAAAGCGTCTGTCCCGGTTTTCTCATATGTGACCGAAAGAGTATATTCTCTTCCGTATTCGTCAAATATTACATTTGAATCGGAAACTGTTTCGCCAACATCGAGCAGCGAATTTATATTTCCCGTTTCAAGATATTTTTCGCTTCTTGTAATTGATGAAGTGCTATCAAGGTTTCCACCCCAGCTTACTTTTGTTGTAGCTACCGAAGGCAGTCTCATTTTAGGATCCAGCGTGATGTCCTGCAGATTAGTTCCAGGAGGAATGACGCCGTCTTTTGTCGCCATTTTACCTTGAACAATAGCTCCGTTTGCCGGATTAACAAATCTACCGCTCGCGTCAATAGTGAACGCGCCGGAACGTGAAAAAAACGTTGAACCGTTATTCTTAAGAATAAACATTCCCGAACCTTGAAGCGCTAAATCCGTGTTAATGCCGGTTCTCTCGAAAGTACCTTGATTCCAATTCCTGTCGATTGAATTGATCTTCATACCAAGTCCGATCTGGAATGAGTTTGTACCGCCGTTTCCCGTTGTGGGATTGCTGCCGGCGCGCACAAATTGATTGAATGTATCGCTAAAGGTAACTCTTGAACCTTTAAAACCGATAGTATTAACATTGGCGATATTATTACCGATAACGTCCATCATGGATTGGTGATTACGTAATCCGGATACGCCTGCAATTAATGAATTAAGAAGTGCCATAATAACCTCCTATTATGTTTTTCTTGACCGGGCTTCAGTCAGTCAGCCCGATCCAGAGCGCCCTTAAGAGGTCCCGCTCTGTTATTATTGGTTAATTAGTTTCTTATCTTATAACAACGCTGTCAATATTTGTGAAAACGTCTTCGCCTTCGCCAATCGGCAGAGCTGTAACTACAGTTTTATTAGGAATATTAACAATAAAGGCGTTATTGTTGAGCATAATCAAACTGTCTTTAGAGCCTTTAAATTCGGCTTGTTCCACCGCCAAATTCAATTCTTCCAAATCATCGTTCGAGAGAAGAATGTTTCTATCTTCTAATCTCTTCATAGCGTGATTTGAAAATTTTACTTTATTAAGTTCCTCGCTGAGAACCGAATCAAAGTTCCTGTCCGAGTCCCCTATCCTGAAATTTGATAATCGAGAATCTTTCTGAATAATCGGGACGAAAGGAACATTTACTCCATTTACTGTTGCCATTTTATCCACCTTCGGTTGAATCGTTCTCGGGTTCCATAATTTCCAGTATATCTCCCAAATCGTATTCAATTCCGTCAATTAATATTTTAGTTCCGTTATCGGTAAATTTTATACCGCTAATTGCGCCTATTGTAAATACTGTCGGAGTTAAAGCGCTTCCGTTAAGGTTGTTGTCCGCGGTAACTTCAATTCTGAAGTCTCCTTCCTTAACTAAATCACCGTTATCATCGGTGAAATCCCAAGTAAGTTTATGGTCTCCTTTGCTCCCGGGTAAACTATCGTAGGTTTTAACCAAATTATCGTTCGAATCGTAGATATTTACCGTTATATTCTTCGCGTCGCTCGGTAATGTGAATCCGAATTGCGTGGATGACTGCCCGGAATACTGAATTGAAGAACCGGATAATTTAGCGTCTTTACCAATCAGGTTCGCGGTCATCGTATTGTTAACCGATTGTATCAAGAAGAAATTCGCGTCGATGCTCTGTTTAACGGTTTGATTTAAATTAGCCAATTGCTCCAAAGATGAAAACTGGGCTAATTGAGCCGCGAATTGCGTTCCGTCCATAGGACTTAACGGATCCTGATTTTTCAACTGTGCTATCATCAATTTCAGAAAATCGTCTTTACCCATCACTCCGCTTGACCCTGTTGAGCCGAAACCCGTATTATTAGGTACGCCTGCCGTACTTATTGAATTTACCATTTATTCCTCACACTAAATAGTCGAAACTGTTGTAGCCCATATTCTTTTGAACGGGAGCCGCTTCGTCCGAACTAAAATCTTCCAAATTATCTATTTTTTCAACTTTACCGTTTTTTACGGTTGAATTGTTTTTTGCTTTTGAACGCGAGTTGTTTGATTGATAATTAATATTAAATTGATTCAATATTAATCCGCTCTGCTGCATAACTTCTTTCAACTGAGTAATATTGGAAGCTATTAAATTTCTAACAGCTTCATTTTCAACATCCACTCTGGCGTTCACTACATTCTGCGAAATATCAATTAATATTTTAACGCTGCCTAATTCTTTGGGATTAATTCTCAATTCAACCGAGCCGGACTTCCCCGATGTTACTAATTTTGTTAATTCAGCCGGAGTATCGTTAAAATTAACAAACTTCGTTTCTCCGGCTTTCGGCATCCGCATGGAATTATTCTTAATAATATCCGATACCTCTCCATTTCCCTGCATATTATTTCGAATTAAATTTTCAAAATTCCCGGTTTTCATCGTATTACCGGTTTGGTCGGACTTTTGAGCCGTATTCAATTGACGGTCGCCTGTCAATTCGCTCGAATTGTTTTTATCCGTTTTATTCTGCGGCTGATTTATAGTATTTTCACTCGTTTTTTTATCGACGGAGAGAACATTGCTCGCGCGTTTTTCATCTTTCTTCGATACTTCATTTTTAGATATTTTTGTTAATATGTTATCTAAAGGGAAAACGGCTGATTTAGGAGCTTTTGCCTGATTATCAATCTTAAATATTTCTAAATTATTCCGCTTTATTTCAGAAGGAGTTTTTTCATATTGTCTCTCGTTATTATTAGACAGCGCATTATCTATTCTTAAGTTGAATTTATTCAATTCCTCTAAACTTATTCCGTTGTTTTCTTTAAGACCGAGGAACGGATGATTTGTAGATTCGTCAAGTTTCGTGTCCGGAGTTAACTTAATAAACGCAAATCCTTCTTTTCCCGCTTCTTTACTTTTCACTCTATAAATATTGTTATCAATATTCTTTTCTGGGAATTCCGAATTAACATGAGTTTTCGGATTCAAATCCGATATCGATTTATCGGAAGAAGAATTCCATCTATCCAAATTCTCTATTTTTTCAAAATTCTCAATCTTTTCTATTGTAGTCGGAGTTCTGTCAAGATGATAAATAATTTTTGGTTCTTTCGCTGCCTTTCCGGTTTCGGGAGTTGCTTCCTTAACGTTTTTATCGTTAGGGAGTTTTCTATCTTCAATCTCTTTGTTCCCGCCAACAACTTTCAATTTAACTTCGTTTTGAAGATTTTCAGTTGATTTTTTCTCAATTTTATTATCGGCGGACGTAATTTTTATTACGGGAGTTCCCGAATCATCTGTTTTTATTATCTTCGGTAATTCCACTTTTCTATTTTTAATTGAATCATTATTAATCTCAGCTCCGCTGCTAGTTTTATCTTTAACTAAAGTTTCATTTGGCTGCGTGGGATTTTTTTCAATATTTGAGTGAAATTCCGTTTTTACATCAGAGCTATTCCGGCTATTAATTAATTCTGCTTTTCCCAGATTATCAGTATTCCGTTTTATATTTAATTTCTGTTCTGTGAGATATTCCGGTTTCTCGCCACCGGCAACTTTAATGTTAGTTTTCACATTTGTCTTTTCTTCAGGATTTGCCGCAACCGGAATTTCCGGGGATTTATGAGGCTCTGTTTTTTGTTTATTAACAACGTTTACATTTTGAGAATAAACATTTCTCACTTCCGGAGACGAACTTTTTTGCGTATCGTTTTTCAGCAAACCCTGCTCAATATTTTTCGATATTTCAATATTCTTTGAATTATTTAGCGATAAATCCTTTGATTTCGCCTGAACGGGCGTTTCCTTTGATATAACTTTTGTGTTAGAAATTTCAGGTTGATCGTCCGATTTTCTAACCGGATTGGATAGAGGAGCATTTACCGATTTATTTGAAATGACTGTTTTTTTAGAATCCCCAGGTTTGTCGCCTGATATTTGATTCAAACTCGCTAAAGAAGATTTAACCGTTTCGTTTGAAATATTATCATTTTTAACGACTGTTGCAGGCTTAATAGTTCTAATGCTTTCGTTTGAAATAGCTGCTTTAAGAGTATTATAAGTGTTTATTACAGTTTTGATATCGTGACCGTTAAGAGTATCCGAAGCGTCAATAATATTCAATTTATTATTTGCAACCTTGTCATTACCGGAAACAGTATCACTTAATTTCCGAATATTTATCGTATTAATTAGATTATCGCTGTTATTATTAATGTTGATATAATTATTGATAATCTCATCACTTCCGTTATTCTGCGGAGAGATTATTTTGCCGGCAAGATTATTGTCCGGTATCAAATCACTTATTGAATCAGCCGTATTTGCATTTTCGTTTATCTTATTAATAAGTAATTTAGCTTCTTCGCCGGTAATAATTTCCATCCGGTATTTTAT
>CAYNUJ010000001.1:1769-51281 GCA_964400095.1 uncultured Melioribacteraceae bacterium | reverse complement strand
CAACCAATTCAGTTTCATTTTGAATAGCGCGGCAGATTCTTCTCCCGACTTCGTCGTCGGGTTCAGAATGACGCTCGGAAGAAGATTTGTGTCGGACTCCTCTGCGCTCCACACTATTATCGCTATATTTTTTCTCTTAACCGTTTCTGTCCAAGACATATCCCATTATACCTTTATACCCCTATAACTTTTTTAACTGCCGGCTATACAGTTATAATTTTATTGATTTAATAATTAAAGGAGTGGGATTCAGCTTTTTGCCGCCTATCAGCCGATTTTTGTGATATTCAGATTAAACCCTTTAGGCTCAACGCGTTCAATTCTTTCATTTCTTGAAAAAACGATCGGTATTCTTGTATCGAAAGATTCTTTTAAACCCGGACATTGGAGAGATATTTTAACCTGCACTTTTTCCGAGTCTCTGAATTTCGGAACTTTAATATTTAACATTCTTAAATATACTTTCAGTCTGTAATTATGCGGCATAAGGCATAAAGGACATTTAATAATAATATTTTCAATTCTCGCCGGCATTTTTTCTCGATAATATGGCTTAGTAATATTTATTATCGTAAGTGAAACGCAATTGTTGATAGATTTGCGGTTTTATTTTAGTTTAGTGTATAAAATAGCTACGCAGGTAACATAATTATCCGAATGGCTCATAGATATTTTCAGTTCTTTATCATCGCCGATAAACGAGTTCAATTTACCTAATAATCTGACCCTCGGCAGACCGCTCTTTTCGTTGTAAATTTCAACGTCTTTCCATCTGAAATCGGCGTTCCATCCTGTAGTTAAAGCTTTGGAAATAGCTTCCTTAGCGGCAAAACGAGCCGCGAGATGCTGCGCTTTATTTTTTTTGCTTAAACAGTATTCCAGCTCTCCTTCGGTAAATATTTTATTCAAGAACTTATCCCCGAATTTTTCAACGCTGCTTGCGATTCTTTCTATTTCAATTATGTCAATGCCTATTCCAAAAACCATTTTTATATTTCTCTGAAGGGATTAAAAAAGATCGATATTAGCATCGACGTTAATTCCGTCTTCCCGAAGCTGTTCAATCAATAACTTTGTCAGTTTATTTAAGCGTTCGATTGACGATTTCAAATGATTCATTAACTTTTCGTCGTAAAGAAGTTTCCCGGCGTTGTTCTTTCCCGCAGTGGTTTCTCCGAGTAAGTCCGAAATTGATTTAATCAATCCGCGCGAATCGCTTAATGCTTCCCTGCTTTCCATTATCAGCGAATCCAAAGACCGCATTCCGGAATGAATGGCTTTATCCGCTGTTTTTGTTAATTGGCTGGAATTTTCAATAAGCGATGCAATTGAATTTTTATTGTTTTCAATCAGCAAATTGAGCGCCCCAGCGGCTTTAGTGAAATTACTCAATCCCATTCTAAGCTGATCCCTGAATTCCTTATCTCCAACAAGATTATTTATTCCGCTCAAAGTTATTTTCAATTCCTTCACCGCGTCAATAAGATCCGTTTGAACCGAACTTAACGCCGCCATAGCGGTGGAAATGTCGCCCTTGAATTTACCGGTTTGGATCTTAGAGAAATCAATTTTATTTTGAGACGACCCCGGGGAAACCTCAACCTTTTTACCCCCCATTAAATCGAGCATCATAATAGAAAAACCGGCATCCTCGCGGAGTTCTAAATCTCCGTTGAAATTAAGCGTAACAAGCACATCATTTCCTTCATTTTCAATGGACTCAACAAAGCCTCTTTTTACCCCGTTCACGGAAACTTGATCTCCGTCGCTTAATCCGGCTACATTGTCGAACCGAACCTTAAGACGAATTTCATCTTGAAATAAGGATATATTCTTTGCCCAGCCGATAACCCAAAGCATAACAATTATCGAGATTACAACAAGTATTCCTACACGTATTTCAGTTCGACGCTGATTTTTCATAATTCTCAAATAATTTTTTTAATTTTTCAATTTCCTGTGAATCGAGCGCTTTATCGGATATAAATTTACTGAATTCCGAATAAAAATCCTCAATGAATTTTGTATCCACTTTCGGCAGGTTATCTGCGACAAAATCAACAATTCCCTCAGTGTCAATTTTATCCGATTTAATTTCAACATCAGCCAGCCGTTCTTTTATACCGGCTATTGTTTCATCAACCAACTTTGTTTTCAAGCGCTCCTTCATGCCGATGATATTATCCATTTCGTATTCTGCAATAAAGTAATAAACCGCAGCGGAAATAATTATTCCGAAAAAAAATATTTTAGAACATCCTTTAATCATTACTAATTATTTTCTCCACTAAAACTCTGTTTATACGTTTATTCACAATTTCCTTAACTGTATATTTAAATCCTTCATATTCAAAGGAATAATTAACGGTAGGAATTTCTCCCGCATAGTTAAAAATGAATCCGCCGAGGGTATCGTATTCGTCGTTGTCTGCGTCGAGATCCGTTCCGATTTCTTCGTTCAGCAATGCCACGTCGGTTTTACCTAATACGATAAAAGAATTTTCAGAGATATTTATAATTTCATTTTCCTCTTTATCATATTCGTCGCGGATTTCTCCGACAATCTCCTCAATAATATCTTCGAACGATATCAAACCGGAAGTTCCGCCGTATTCGTCAACTACAATGCCAACGTGAATATTTCTTTCTTGGAATTCGCGCATCAAATCGCTGATAAGTTTGGTTTCAGGGATGAAATAAGCTTTACGGACAATCTTCGGAAGGGATAGCTTTGTTTCTCCGCCGCTTCCTAAGAAAGGAAGCAGGTCTTTCGCGTACAATATTCCCAAAATATTGTCCAGACTTTCTTTGTAAACCGGAATTCTGCTGTGCCCGGATTCATTTATGATATTCAGCGCTTCGTCAAATTGGGAATCGATTGAGATAGACGTAATATCAACTCTCGGCGTCATTACTTCCCTCGCGGTAACTTTTTTGAACGATACCAAACCGGAAATCAATTCGTGCTCGTCCTCCTCAAGAGTTCCCGCTTCAATTCCCAAATCGGCTAATTCCTTTAAGTCCGAAGATAATAAAACCGATTTTCGCTTGTCGTATTTAAATTTCGACGCGCTGGAGCGGATTACGTCCGTTAATATTTTTGCTATTGGATATAGAATAACGCTTATCCAATAAAGAGGTACGGCAATAATCTTTGAGAACGCATAAGGATATTTAGACGCCCAGACTTTCGGTGTTATTTCGCCGAATATTAAAATAAGAATAGTAATTAATATTATTTGGGAAATTAGAGCGATATCAACTTCCCAGCCGTAATGACCTGCTATTTGAATTGCTAAAGTAACCGATACAATTGAGGCAAGCACATTAAACACAGTATTGCCTATAAGAATTGTAACTAACAATCTTCTCGGAGATTCTAATAGTTTTTCTATATACGAATCAATTCGGGATGAATTTTCGTCGTTTACTTTTCCCGTCTTTTTTTCCAAAGAAAAAAGACTAACTTCCGAACCGGAAAAAAGTGCGGAAAATATTAAACTAATAAATAAAAGAATAAATCTAAAAAACCAATCGGTTTCCAAAAAACTAAATAAACCTCAATTATTAAACAATACAATTAAAATGGAAGATCATCCGGTTCATTCGCTTTATCGGAAGCCGGAGAAGGCGAATAATTAGTTGACGGTTCTCCCGCCGCTTTTGGAGTGGAACCTGAATGAGAAGATTCAAGCGGAATCAGCCTTTCACTTACTACTTCGGTAACGTAAATAGTTCTACCTTCTTTATTTTCGTAAGTTCTTTTATTCAGCCTTCCTTCCACATAAAATTTGCGACCTTTCCTTAATTGATCTTTCATATAATCCGATAAGTTGAAAGCGACCACATTATGCCAAGTTGTTTCGTCCGTCCAATTGCCGTCCCTTCCTTTATAACTATGTGTTGTAGCTACGGAGAAGCTTGTTACTGATACGTCGTTGGCTGTAACCCTGTTTTCAGCGTCGTTGCCAAGATTTCCTATGAGCATAATTCTGTTTAATGAAAAAGCCAATTTTTACCTCAGATTTAAATTATTGAAATTCAGGTTCTTAATTTATGACTTATTGTTAAAAACAACAATATCTATCGGAAAATTGTTGGGAATTTCGACTGATAGCCGCGAACGCGCGAAGAGATTATTCTTTTATTTTCCTTACCGAAGAAACGCCCGATATGTTAGTAACTACTTTTTCGGGAGCGCCGAAATATCTTACTTTGCTGGCTCCGGAAACATCGGCGTTCAAATAATCCACTACATTCACTTCCGCCGAAGAAGCTCCGCTTACATCGAGAATAATTTTATACGCGCGTAATTTTCCAGCTTCCAATTTACTGGCTCCGGAAATATCAGCTCTCATTTTATTCACTTCCCCGCTTAAAGTAATTGATCCGGCTCCGCTTAAATCGACTGACAATTTCTTGGTGTGCAGATTCTTAGCGAATATCTTATTCACACCCGAAGATTCAATACCTTTTAATTCCGGCATAGATATTTTAATTTGAATTTTCTTTCTCGGCGATAAATTGCGGGAAGTGTAAATAGTTAAAGTTTTTTCATTGATACGGATTTTTATATATTTCATCAAATTTTCTTCGGCTCTAACCTTAACATCATAATCCTCTCCGGCGGCTATTTTAATATAAAATATCCCCGAAGCCTCAACGCGCGAGAACCCGTCTAAAAGCCTCTCTTCAACAATAACGTTGCCGTTTCCTCTTACTCCCCACCGTCTGCAGCCAATTAACGCGATTGACAGAATAACGGCTACCATTAAAATTTTACTTTTCATAATGTACTCGTTTTTGTCGTTAGACGCATAAAGAAAGGAAATTGTTACATAAATTTGAAAAAAATAGAAAATTTTTTCTTATCTTAAGAATACAAAATTTGGCTGTTCAATCGAATGAAAAAATTAACTCGAGAAGAGTTCAATAAAATAAAACGCGAAACATCCGACCATCTCCTCCAGGGAAGGAAAAAGCTTGCGCTGGACGGAGCTAAAAAACTTTATAGAGCCTCTCCGAACGACGGTACTGTAGTTATGCTGCTTGCATGGGCAGTACTTGAAAACGGAGACCCTTCCAATGCGATGGAGCTAGCAAACACGGCAATTGAATTAGAAGATTCCCCCATGAACCGGCTTTACCGGGGATATATTCTTTCGAGGATGAATATATTCGACGGCGCTATTAAAGAACTCGATTTCGCTCTTCAAAAGCAGAAAGAAATTATTACTTGGTCGATGCTGAACAAAGCGCGTTCTCTCGCGGGACTTGGCAAATTTACCGAAGCGATTAATTTGGTTGAAAATTATAAGCCGCATTCTCATTACAAAAAAGACTGGGAAGAATGCGTCGAACTGCTGGATATCGCTTCAATAATCACCGACGAAAAAACCGAATTTGAAGTCTCCGATTTAATTGATCTGTGCGGCGACGCTTTTATATCCAAAGATTATTGGTTTATTCTTTATACTACTAAAATCTTAATAGCAAATATTAAAAAGAAAAAAAACCGCCAAAGGGCGCAAGTACTGCGTCTGAAGGCAATGCTGATGACATACCAGTACTTTCCCGCGTTTAAAGAAGCTAAGGAATTAAAATCTGAGTTCAAAAACAACGAAGAATTTGAAAGCATTTATAATAAACTCGAGGATTTGATTAACGGGGAATATGAAGTTTCCATCGACGAAATAGCCGAAGAACCGCAGGAATTTGTTGTTGACGAAGAAGAAATTAATCTGCCCGCTGAAGAAGATAAAGATATTCCCGCTTTTAGAACCGGAGCAATTTTCTTTCCAAATGAATTTGCCGATATTTTTGCCGCAAAGACTTTTGACGCGGGATTAGATAAAAGTAAAGGAAAAAGAGTTTACTATCAAGTGTTTGAAGAAAAGAATCTCAGGCACGTCGGCGTTGAACTCGTATTTAACAATCCTTTTTACCAAATTGAGGATAAGGAATATAAATGCACCTCCGTTTGGTATTTGAACGACTTTGAAATTGGAAGAAATGATTTCCTTCTCGACGTAAATCAAAGTTGGGACGCCGTGATTTTTGCTCAAACTTGGGGTTCCGATGAAGTACACGCATGGGCAAGAGGACAAGGAAAAGTTGAAATTTACATGGGAGGCTTTAAGATATGTGATAAATGGTTCGGAATCGGCGATAACGCCATTCTTCTTGAACCTGAAGAGGAAAAGAAAGTTGAAAAACCTGTTTTCAGTCAGATGGAGGAAGGAGAAACTGAAAAATCTTTCGAAAAAACTAACGAAATGATTTTACCTTCGGAAGAATCCATTGACGATGTTTTAGCAGAACTCGATAAATTTATAGGTCTTGGAACAATAAAAAAATCCGTCCGCGATTTCATGACATATTTGGAATTCATCCAGCAGCGAAAAAAGAAAGGATTAAAAGTTGATGAAACCATTTCACTCCATTCGGTTTTCATCGGAAATCCGGGAACCGGCAAAACTACAATCGCTCGTTTGATGGGACGATTATTCCGTGCGATGAACGTTCTGCCCAAAGGACACGTTGTTGAAGTTGACCGAAGCGGACTGGTCGGTCAGTATGTTGGTGAAACAGCGCAGAAGGCTGAGAAAGTGATAGAAGAAGCGATGGGCGGAGTTCTCTTTATTGACGAAGCATACACATTGGTAAAAAAAGGCGGCGGCGGTCAGGACTTCGGTCAGGAAGCAGTAGATATTCTTCTTAAAAGAATGGAAGACGACCGCGGTAAATTTATTGTTATTGCAGCCGGCTATACCGAGGAAATGGAAACTTTCCTCACTTCCAATCCGGGATTAAAATCCAGATTTACACGAAGATTTGAATTTGAAGATTATATGCCGGAAGAATTAATGGAAATATTCGAAATGCTGATGAAGAACGAGGAATATTCCATTGCAGACGATGCAAAAGAATTTTTGCTGAAAGAATTCACCAAACTCTATAGAAATAGAGATAAAAACTTCGGCAACGCGCGATTGGTTAGAATTTTATTCGAGGAAGCGAAGTTAGAGCTAAGCCGCCGGTTCACGCAATTGGAAACGGACGACCAGACTACCGAAGCTATGACAACAATCATTCTTGAAGATATTCAAAATATTCTTGCTGAAAAGGATCATAAAGAAGCAAAGATATCAATTGACGAAGAACAGTTAAAAGTTGCGTTGGAAAAACTGAACTCGCTTATAGGACTCGAACGCGCAGCAAAGGAAATTTCCGATCTGGTAAAACTTGCAAGGTATTACGCCGAGGAGGGAGAAGACCTTAAAAGTAAATTCTGCAATCATTATCTATTTCTCGGTAATCCGGGCACGGGTAAAACCACTGTAGCCCGTATCTTCGGTCAGATTTTCTCTTCGCTCGGGATATTACCGAAAGGTCATTTAGTGGAAGTTGACAAACAGGGACTTGTGGCAAGTTACGTGGGACAAACCGCGCAGAAGACATCCGAAGCCATTGATAAAGCTCTCGGAGGAACGCTTTTTATTGACGAAGCTTATACGCTTATATCGGCTAAAGGGAGTTCGAACGACTTCGGCAAGGAAGCTATTGATACGCTTTTGAAGAGAATGGAAGACGACCGCGGTAAATTTATTGTTATAGCCGCCGGATATACGGAAGAAATGCGCTCTTTTATTGAAAGTAATCCCGGCATACAAAGCCGTTTCACTAAAACTATTCACTTTGACGATTACACTCCGGATAATCTACTTGAAATTTCCGAACGCATTTTAGCCGCGGAAGACCTTAAATTAACAAAGGAAGTTAAAAAAGGACTTCACAAATACTTTACAGAAATTTACAGAAACAGAGATAAAAATTTCGGCAACGCGAGAATAGTAAGAAATCTTATGGACGCCGCTAAACAAAGAAGATTAATCAGATTAGCGGAAATGGATCATGAAGAACGCTCGAAAGAAGAAAATAAAGCTTTAAAATTGGAAGATTTTGAAGTCCTTCAAAAAGAAACGACAAAAGCGAAAAAATATGAAATTTCCACCGACCCCGAAGGATTGAAAAAAGTAATGGACGAGTTGAACAGTCTGAAGGGATTAAAGGCGGTTAAAGACGGTGTTGAGAAATTAATAAACGGTTTAAAGGTTGCCAAACTGCGTAAAGAACGGGGACTTCAGGTAATAGAAAAACCGCTTCATTCGGTTTTCCTAGGGAATCCCGGAACGGGAAAAACAACTGTAGCAAGATTGATGAGTAAAGTTTACAAAGAATTGGGTATGCTCGAAAGAGGTCATCTGGTTGAAGTTGACCGGGCTGATCTTGTTGCAGGCTATCAGGGACAGACGGCTTCTAAAACCGAGGAAGTAATTAAACGCTCTCTCGGCGGAACTTTATTCATAGACGAAGCATACACGCTTGCCAGAGGCGGGAATGATTTCGGTCAGGAAGCGATAGATACTCTTCTTAAAAGGATGGAAGACCATAAAGGTGAGTTTGTAGTGATTGTAGCGGGCTACACAAACGAAATGGACGCTTTCCTCGCTTCAAATCCCGGATTGAATTCGCGGTTCCCGAATAAATTCTTATTCGAAGATTACTCGCCTCGCGAACTGCTTGATATCGCATGGAATATAGCCGAAAAGAACGGATACATTTTAGACGAAGGCGCCCTGCAGTTGCTGCTTGAATTGTTCGACGAGTTGTACGAAAACAGAGATAAAAATTTCGGGAACGCTCGAACGGCGAGAAATATTCTCTATTCCGCCATTGCTAATCAGGAAGAACGCCTTGCGCTCGCGGCGGATTTAACTAAAGAGGAATTGATGACTATTGTATATGACGACGTGGATAAAGTTAAAGAGTCTTTGTAACTCTTCCCACCTATTAAATTATTCGTCGGTAATTATTGGTTTTTGAATTCGTACGGACTTTCATATCTTTGCGAATCTTTTTTAAAAGAGCTACCTAACTAACGAAGGAGAAAATATGTTCAAAAATCACCCAAAGGGTCTTCCCGTTTTATTCTTTACTGAAATGTGGGAACGATTCGGTTTTTATACTATGCTCGCTATTTTTGTCTTGTATCTGCAGGAAAATTTCAAATGGGACGCTGCAACGACGACAAATATATATGGAATATTTTTAGCGGCGGTCTATTTCACGCCTATAATTGGAGGCTGGATTGCCGATAATTTTCTCGGGTATGGAAAAACTATCACAATAGGCGCCATAACGATGGGAGTAGGCTACGCGTTAATGGCTATTCCGACAGATTCCGAGATACAATTATTCATCGCTTTAGGCATTGTGGCTATAGGCAACGGTTTATTCAAAGCAAACATATCGGTTCTTGTAGGAAATTTATATTCTCACGCCGAAGGTTCGGTTAAAGACGCCGGATACAATATTTTCTACATGGGAATTAATATCGGAGCTTTTTACGCGCCTCAAGCCGCTTCGGGAATTAAAAGTTTTGTTATGGCAAATATGGGCGGCACAATAGCCCAAGGTTATAACGCCGGTTTTGCTATTGCCGCGCTGGGAATGATAATTTCTTTCATTATTTTCACCATTTTTAAGAAACATTACTCGGATGCCGATTATCAATCGAAAGATGTAACCAATCACGATAAAGACCTTCACTTGAGTAAAGCCCAAGAAAAAGAAAGAGTAACTGCGTTAATGATAATTTTTGCGATTGTGATTTTCTTTTGGATGTCTTTCCACCAGAACGGAGCTGCGTTAACTTTATTCGCTAAAAATTATACCGATACTACCGTAAGCAATTTTACTTACATTTTATTCGATATAGTCGGTCTTCATGCGGTATTAGCGGTATTATTGGGAGCCGGATTTTTCTTTTCAAGAAATATTTCGAGCAAAGGGAAAATGTATTCCGGAGGCGCCGTTGTCGCGGGAATTGCGATAATTATCTATAAAATCGCCGAGCTTCCGGATCATAACAGCATTTCACCGGAACAGTTCCAATCTTTTAATCCGATGTTTATTGTTCTTCTTACGCCTGTAATTGTTGGGATGTTCAAATATATGAATTCCAAAGGGAAAGAACCCTCGTCGCCGGGTAAAATTGGTTTGGGAATGATATTCACCGCGCTGGCGTTTTTTGTACTGCTTCTCGCTTCAATCGGGTTGCCCGCTGTGCATACGTTAAACGGCGCTTCCTCTTCGGTAACAATCAGTCCTTATTGGTTAATTATGTCGTACTTGGTTATTACCGTCGGCGAGCTGCATTTAAGTCCGATGGGCTTATCCTTCGTTTCCAAAGTAGCGCCCCCGAAAATGAAAGGTTTGATGATGGGAATGTGGTTCGGCGCCACTGCGGTCGGTAATTATTTCTCCGGCTTTGTGGGACGTTTCTATCAGAATTGGGAATTATGGCAGTTCTTTCTGCTCCTTATTTCCACTTCCCTATTCGCCGCGCTGTTAATAGCTTTATTTTTGAAAAAATTAAGAAAAGCCACGGATTGATTTTAATTTGAACATCATTTAAAAAAAGCCTGCCCGCGTAAAGTGAGCGGGCTTTTTTTTGCGCTGAGACGTATTAGGTATAAAGGTATAGGGGTATAGGGTATATTGTCTTGGTTGTCCCGTCCTGAAACATGTTGACAAAAAAAGGATTTAGGTGTAAACTGCTGTGCAATTGTTGAAGGATTAGCTTATTGAAGTTGTTGTAGAGAGGAAAGTTAATTAAATACATATTCTTGGAATTATTTGCGAAAACTTTTAATTTACACTTTACGAATAGTGGAAAACAGAAATCGGATATTTCAATGGAAATAAGAGTTAAAATAATATTAATTATATTATTCATATCAGGCAACTTATTTTCGCAGGATTATAGAAATGTATTTCCTTATTATTATGACATTAAAGAACTTAACGCAAACTATATTCATATACCAAACAATAATTACGGTTTCTTAACAGTTACTAACAGCGGTTATCCAAACCAGTGCAGCTGGCTCCGTTTTGGTTTAGAAACCATTGTCTATGAACAAGGACTATTTTTAATCGGTAAAATGAATAATGAAATTTACTTGTCCGAAGCGATGTGGGGGTCGTTATATTCGCCTGGACCAATATTAGACGATGAAGCTGCTATGAACTCGCATCCGGAGGATTCTTTGAAATACAGAGTATATAAAATTTCCAAAGGTGATTCGAATGATATTAATATTGACATGAAGGATTGGCCCATAGAGTGGGGCGCTCCGATCACGAACGATTTGAAAATAAAATTGTATGGAGATCAAATGCTTTGGACAATTTACAATAGTTTTGATCAAAATTGTGTTATCCCTGTTTTTAGAGATCGTTCAGATTACCCGACTTTCCCTTTGGAAATCCATCAAATTGTATTCGCTTATGATTTAGCTTCAAACAATATTCCGGATTTCTTAAAGGATGTTATATTTTTTGAATATACAATTATTAATAAAGGATATACTCCTATTGATTCAGCTTATGTAGGTTTATGGACTGATATTGATTTTTATGGGGAAAATAATTATCCCGCAGTTGATCCTTCTCTACAATTAGGTTATTGCTGGAGCGATTTTACTCCAAATAATCCTTGGTACGATAGTACAAAAATCCCTTCTGTCGGTTACCTCCAATTATTCGGACCTTCGGTAAATTCTCCAGGCAAAACGGCAACTTTTAAAGGAGAAAAAAGACCCGATTACAAAAATTTGGATATATCCGCCTTCTGGGGTTTTCATGATGATTCGTTTCCGGATTCCTCAAATTTTGGTCCTGCATATTCAAGAAGTACGGCTTGGAATATTGCAAGAGGATATAACAAATCAGGAAAAGATATTATCGATCCATTCACTAACAAAAAGACTACGTTTAGATACTCCGGCGATCCGGTAAATAATACCGGATGGCTTGCTAACAAATTGAAAACGGGCGGCGGAGCAGGATTTTATATTTTTTCCGGTCCGTTTAACCTCGCTCCGATGGACACTCAATGGGTAATGTATGCTCTTATTGCCGCCCGCGGAACCAATAATTTAGGCAGTATTGATGAATTGAGAAGAAGAGCCGGGCTGTTACAAGAATTGGATTACAATGAACTTGTTAAATTTAGCGGTATTTCACGCAAAGAAACAATCGTCTCTGAAATTCCAGCTAAATATAGTTTAAACCAGAACTATCCTAATCCTTTTAATAACGGCACAACTATTAAGTATGACGTACCCCGTAAATCGTTAATTAAAATTGAATTATTTAATCTACTCGGTCAAAATATTGCAGCGCTTTTAGATGAAATTAAAAGACCGGGAAGTTATATTATTAAATTACATACCGGTAATTTATCAAGCGGGGTCTATTTCTATAAGATGGTTTCGGAAAATTTTTCAGCAGTAAAAAAAATGATTCTGCTCAAATAGTATCAGATGACACATTCCGACTAATAGTGAGGAATCTTATAAATAATATTAGTAATTTTGAATTATGAAATCTTTACATGAAATAAAATTCACTTTGAACCAGCACAAGCAGCGTTTATTTATTGAATACCCTATAAAATCAATGGCGATTTTTGGGTCCTATGCACGAAAAGAGGAGGACGAAGGAAGCGATTTGGATTTGATGGTCGAATTCAACGGGAAAATCGGCATTCGTTTTATTGATCTTGCAGAGGAAATTGAAGAATTAATCGGATTTAAGGTAGATTTAATATCGAAAAATGGAATTAAGGAAAAATATTATCAATCAATTCGCAAAGAATTAATTTATGTCTAAAAGAGATACCAAATTACTTCTTGAAGATATGCTGGAATCCGCCTTAAAAATCGAACGTTACACAAATGGTTTAACTTTTGACTTATTTTTGGAAGACGAAAAAACTATTGATGCTGTAATAAGAAATTTCGAAATTATTGGGGAAGCGGCGAACAGAATTAACTCGGATTTTAGAGCTAAAACTCCTGAAATTAAATGGAATAGAATAAGGGGTTTTAGAAATCGAATTATTCACGAATACTTTGGAATTGACTATGAGATTGTTTGGACAATAATTGAAGATAACTTGAGTGAATTAATTAAGGATTTGGAAATAGTGATTAATGATAAATAAAAATTATTATGTTATATTTTCACATGTTTCCCCAAAAACAGACCATACCAGCAGAAAATCATTTTTATCAGGATTCGCGGCTATTCGTAATTCAACCTCACTCTCTCCCCCCTTTATAAATTACTCTCTTTGCTTTATCTTTAAATATCATTTTAATTTTTGGTTGGAATAGAATATGAGCAATATAGTTTGTTTATTTGAAGACGAACAATGCGTTAATCTCAATCCGCTGGTTTATCTTCGTCCGGTGTTTGAACTGCGATCGGGTATATTAACGATAAAAGAGAAATATCAAAATATGCATCCCGAACTGAGATTCATACTTCAAATGAGAAAGTATTTAGCGGCGGATTACACCGAAAGAAATCCGACGTATTTAGTGAATCAAATACCCGAAGAGGAGACGCGGATTTGCTTCATTAACTCAAGAGTTATTCCGGAAAATAAATTATTCGATTTTCTCCTTGAAACTGCCGATGACACTCTGTTTTATGACAAAAACAACAATCTGATCGCGGCAAATGTAAACTCGAAAAATATTCCCGAATTATTTTTTGAAAATGATTACTTGGATTTTACGCCAATTTCCAAAACCCGCGCGGAAAAGATTTCCGCGGATTTATTTAATTATCCTTGGGACCTCGTAAACATTAACGGCTCCGAGATAGAAAAGGATTTTAAGCTTTTAACGGATGAGGAACCGGAAAAGATTCTCGGTAAAGTTTTTGACGGAGTATATTTAACCAATCCGGATAATATTTACATCGCGCCGACGGCTTTAATTAAACCCGGAGTAGTTCTCGACGCGGAAAACGGACCAATTTATATTGACGACGGCGCTGTAATTTTTCCAAATGCCGCGCTCGAAGGTCCATGTTATATCGGGAAGAATTCCAAAATTAAAATCGGCGCTAAAATTTACGAAAATACTTCCATCGGTCCCGTATGCAAAGTGGGCGGCGAAGTTGAAGAAAGCATCATTCATTCATATTCGAATAAGCAGCACGACGGATTCCTCGGTCACACATATTTAGCCCAATGGGTTAATTTGGGGGCGGACACTAACAACAGCGATTTGAAAAACAACTACGGGAATGTAAAAGCGGTAATTAACGACGAATTGATTGACACGGAATCGACTTTTGTAGGACTTATAATGGGCGATCACTCTAAAACCGGAATTAACACAATGTTTAACACCGGCACGGTAGCGGGCGTCGGATGCAACATTTACGGAAGCGGCTTCCCGCCGAAATATATCCCGTCGTTTTCATGGGGCGGCAGCGATTCTTTATCGACTTACAAATTAGACAAATTTTTGCAAGCTGCGGAAATTGTAATGGCAAGGAGAAACGTAACGCTTTCCGAAAATGGGAAAGAATTGCTGAGCAATATCTTCCGCGCGACAGGAAAGGAACGCATTAAGCGAGATATGCAGGAATAAGCAAATGTTTAAAAATTATCTCTTTCTTTTCAGAGGAGTTAAAGAATTATCATTGAAGTTGACCGGTTCTTCCATCGCGGATATTTATTCGCAGGAGAAAAACAAACTCAATCTGCATATTCCTTCGGAAGAATTACCATACAGACATCTAATTCTAAATACTGATTCGTTATTTAATTTTCCATTACCGCAAAGCGAGAGACGCAAAGCGAAAAAAAATGCGTTGAATTTTTGGAATGAGTTTCTTCCTTCAAAAATTGCAAGTATAAAAATTGCCGAAGGCGACCGGGTAATCAAAATTTCCTCCGATAAATTTGATCTCTACTTTACCGTTTGGGGCGGATTGTCGAACGTATTTTTTCTCCCCGAAGGAAATAAGCATTCATCAAACGATTATGCGTTCAAAAATGTTAAAGACCAATCGATGATTGACAAAATAGTTGATATGAATTACATCTCTCCGCTTTCCCCTTTTACAATTGAATACGACGATTACAGCGCCGGAAATCTGAAAGATAAATTATTCTATTTCCGGAAAGATTATCTCGAAGAATTTAATATTCGAAAAGAATTATCCGGCGCTTCGGGATTTGATATTGTTCAATCAATAATTAACGAAACCCTCGAAGGAGAGATATCCATTTCGGAATTGGAACCCGGCAAATTGAAAATTCATCCGTCGTCGTTTCATTATTTCCGAAACGCAAAACATATCGCAACTTTTAACTCAATCAACGAAGCCGTGCGGGCGTTCGCAATTTTTTCATTCAGGGAAAAGGATTATCACCGGAAGAAGAAAGATATTGAATCGAAATTATCGCGCGAACTTCATAAAGTATCCAACAGACTGAACGACTTAAAAGCTCGAATTGATAGAGGTTCTCAAGAAGAACCATACCGGAAATACGCGGATTTACTCCTCGCGAATAAAAACAAAATGAGTTCGGGACTCGAAACAATAGAACTCGAAGATTTTTATTCCGGCGAGAAAATTATTATCAAATTAGACCCAAAGCTCAATGCCGAGAGAAATATCGACAAATATTACGATAAAGCGAGGGACGAAAAGATCTCGTACGCTAAATCAGCCGAACTTTATTCAATTAATGAAAATAATTTTAATTTGCTTATTGAATTGCAGAATTCGCTGAACGATATTAGTCATGATAAACTAAACGAAAAATATGAGGAATTATTCGGCGGTAAGAAGAAAATGAAAATTAAACAACCGGAAATAAAATACAAGCATTATCTCGCCGAAGGCAAGTATCATATATTCGTCGGCAGGGACAACAAAAATAACGACATGTTAACATTTAAATTCGCCAAGCAGAACGATTACTGGCTTCACGCTCGGGGTTATCCCGGTTCGCATGTTGTACTGCGGGTAGATAATCCGAAAGAAGGAATTCCAAAAAATATAATCAAAACCGCAGCGTCGCTTGCGGCTTATCACAGCAAAGCTAAAACCGCGGGATTGGTTCCGGTGATTTATACATTCAGAAAATATGTCAGAAAAAGCAAAGGAATGGCGCCCGGAAAGGTAGCCGTTCAAAAAGAAAACAGCGTTATCGTCCCGCCGGAAATACCGAAAAACTGTGAATTTTTAGAGGAATAGTTGCGTTTTCAAATTCGGTTGTCAGTTTAATAAAAATTTTTTTCATAAACAATGCAATTATTAAGGGCATAGTTTCACGCGGAGAAACGCAAAGATTTAAGCTGAGAGCGCAAAGTCTTTTTTCTTTGCGGACTTTGCGATATTTTTTCTTTGCGTCTTTGCGTGAAATAAAAAAGCCACGAATCCCGATAAAAAACATAGGGACAAGTTACGCGAATGAGAAGAATATCTTCGGAAGTCTCATTTAAACAAAGTTTTTCGTTCTACCTTAATAGATTCTTCGCTTCTCCCGACAAAGTCGGGATCGCTCAGAATGACCGCTTTATACCTTCTTACTTTATATCAAATCAGCGGAAATTATGATCAACTACTCAATCAGATAATCTAAAACCTGCCCAATTTAACAAAGTCGGAATTTCAACCGACTTAATTTTTTATTCTTCATTATTAATTTTCCTATCCGCGTAAATCCGTTTAATCTGCGGTCTATCCAAATCATTCTTAATTTTCAATTGTAATTTGTTGATTGCGGTAGAATCGCATCGGAATGATTATATTTGTTGATTAAATTTATCCGAATATTAAGATTTAACAATAACAATGATAAATAGACGAATACTGATAAAAATAATTCTGGTTTCCGCCTTTATCGGGCTGGCGTACAATTATTTCTCCGTCGAGGGAATCGGTCTGCTCCGTAAGGAAATACAGTCGGAAGAAGTAGCGGGATTCGATTCTTTATTCTCAGAAAATTTATCCGCCGATTCTTTGATAATAAAAACAATAAGTCTGGAAACCGCTTATAAAATATTCCAAAACGGAGATGCGATATTCATCGACGGCAGGGATAAATGGGATTACTCCGACGGACATATCCCCCAAGCGATAAATTTACCCGAGTATAAAATTGACGAATTGGACGAAGAGATAAATTTATTGGATAAAAACGCGAAGTACGTTGTTTACTGTTCCGGCGAGGATTGCGACGCGAGCAAGATTTTAGCGTCCCTATTGATGAAGAAAGGATTTAAATATGTAATAGTTTACCCCGGCGGATTTGATAAATGGGCTAAGAATGATTACCCGGTTGAGGCTGCGAATGAATAAATATATCGGGAATAAATATTTTATTGTTTTGTGTCAACTCTCCGTAGCTCTGGTTTTTATCTTTGCCGGCGCGGAAAAAATAAATAACGCGGAAAGTTTTGCCGCCGCAATTTCCAATTACAGAATACTTCCGGATTTCACGATCAACTTAATCGCAATTACGCTGCCCTGGATTGAATTTATCTCCGGATTATTGTTGTTATTTAACGTTAATGTTCGCGAAAATATCGCCATTCTCAACACATTATTATTTTTGTTTATCGTAATGGTAACGATTGCGGTAATAAGAAATTTAAATATTGAGTGCGGCTGTTTCGGCGCTCGCAACGGACAGAAAGTCGGCTTGCTTAAAATCGGGGAGAATATACTTCTATTTTTAGCCGGATTAAATGTTTATTTGAATAAAGAAATTAATGGAACGAATGAATAAATTACTTAAACGCTTACACGGCGGTAAAAATTCAATTAAAAAGATTTTGATAATAAAATTACGCGGCATCGGAGACGTGGTACTCGCTTCGGCGGCTATGGAAAATATCTCTGATTATTTCCCGAACGCGAATGTTGATTTGCTGACCGAAAAGCCTTCCGCCGAGGTAATGAAACATCTTCCTTTTATTAAACATATCCATCTATTCAATAGAAAAAGTATAAAGGAAAGAATCAAACTGGCGTTCAAGATAAGAAGGGAAAAATACGAAGTCGTCTTCGATTTTTTTTCAAATCCTTCTACCGCGCAGATAACGGCTTTAAGCGGCGCCAAATTCAGAGCGGGATTCCCTTACAAGGGAAGAAAATACGCTTATAATTTATTCGGTCCGGAAGAGAGAGGCAAGTATCACGCCGCTCGGCTTCATCTTGAATTTTTAAATCGCTTGGACATTCCGGGTAAAACAGACAAATTGAACGTAGGTTTAACCGACGAAGATATTTCATTTGCTCAAAATTTTTTCGAGTCAAATGATCTTTTAGGCAAAAAGGTATTAGGAATATCCCCGAGCGGCGGCTGGCAGTCCAAAAAATGCGAACCGGAAAAGTTTGCCGAATTCGCTTCGGAAATTTTTGACGAATTCGGCTTCACCGGATTAATTATCTGGGGACCCGGAGATAAACGCGACGCAGATAAAATAAAAAAAATCTTGGGCGCTAAAGCCGCCATCGCGCCCGATACGTCCATCAGACAAATGGCGGCGCTGCTGAAAAAATGCACGGCGGTAATAGCAAACGACAGCGGTCCGATGCATATTGCTTCGGCGGTCGGAACTCCCGTTTTGAGTCTGCACGGTCCGACTAATCCCAATTTACAGGGGCCTTTCGGCGATACGAATGAATTTGTCCGTTTGGACGAATTGGACTGCATTGAGTGCAACCTTCTCGAATGCGATAGGAACCATGAATGCTTTCTGGAATTGCCGCCGGAAAAAGTGAAAAAGCAATTTGGAATATTACTATCGAAGAATAATTTGTTATGATAAAGAAAATAGAAATATTTCTAAGAAAAATAATTCTTAAAGCAATCTTATTTTTCAATAAGGCTGAAAAGAAAACAGAACCTATCGAATTGACTGAAGAATCGAAGATATTAGTAATTCGCCTAAATCGAATTGGCGACGCGCTTGTGACCACTCCTCTTCTGCAGATAATTAAAGAAAATACCAACTGCAAAATTCACGCGCTCGCAGATAAAAAGAATCATTTTGTATTCGATAACAACAAATACGCCGATAAAATATTCGTTTGGGAAAAAGGAGTTACAAAATCCCGCAATCTAATCCGAAGATTGAATATGGAAAAATACACAGCGGTTATCGATACTCACGACGATATATCGACAACCGTAACTATGATTAACGCAAAGCTGAAAATAAAAAATAAAGTCGGATTCAAAAAAGGCAACGAAAGTATATATTCCCATCTCATCACCAAACCGGACAGCCGCAAAACGCATATTATTGAAAGAGTGTTGAAATTAGCAGAACCATTTATAAGGAGCAAACCGGAGAGCGGGTTTAATATAAACTACATGCCGATGAAAAGTTCAATTGATTTTTTAAAAGAATATTTTGAGAAAGAGAATTTGAACGGCAAATATTTATTCGGAATAAATATTTCCGCAGGCAGCGACGCGAGATTTTGGGGAGTGGAAAGGTATAAACTTCTAATTAAAGAAGCGAAGCATTTTGACGTCGTTCCCCTTTTAATATGCGCTTCGAAAGACCGTGATAAAGCCGATATAATTTCCGACGGCGAAATAAAAATATTTCAGAATGAAAGTTTTGATATATTTGCGGCTTTAATATCGAAGCTGAATTTTTTGTTCACTCCGGATACGTCCGTTGTGCATCTGGCGTCGGCTTTTGAGGTTCCGATGTTCGGTATATACGTCAAATTCAACACCGATGATATGGTCTGGTATCCTTATAAATCGGAATATGAATTGGTAATTACGGAAGAAGAAAATTTTAATAATTTATCCGCTGAAGAAGTTATTCCTAAATTCAAAGAATTTTTTACGAAGGTTTACTATGGAAAGAAAAATCCCTAATTGCAAAAAGTTTACCGGCTACAAACCCTGTTATCCGGATTATGACTGCTGGACGAACGGCTGCAGAGACGGCGAAAAAGAGGGTTTCGGCGCGATGATTCTTATCGTCAACTTGGACGCTATGGGCGACGTTGTGATGACAACCGCTCAGCTTCCAGCGCTGAAAAGGAAATTCCCGAACTCGACAATTTACTGGATTACGCTTAAAATCGCCGCCGGCGTTCTTGAAAACATTCCGCTGATAGATAAAGTTTTTGAATACAGCGCGGAATCGTTGAGCGTTTTGAAAGAAATGAAATTCGATTATGTGATGAACGTGGACAAATCCCAGCGATCCGGGGCTGTTTTAACGTCCGTTGAGGCGAAACATAAACTCGGCTTCGGAATAAACGAGCGGGGGCAGATCATTCCCGTGAATAAAGGCGCGGAATACAATTATCTTCTCGGGATGGACGACAACCTTAAATTTAAATTGAACACAAAAACCGGACAGGAATATTTGGCGGAAACATTCGAACTCGATTACCGGAAAGACGAATATATTTTTAATTTTTCAGAAGAGGAACTGAAGTTTATCGACGCTTATAAAAAAGAAATAGGAATAACCGCCGAAGATAATATTATCGGATTCAACACCGGCTGCTCGAATACCTTTCCGAATAAAAAAATGACGCTGGAACAGCACGCCGTTTTGATTGAGAAATTTTTGTCTTACGATAAATTCAAGATTCTGCTGGTCGGCGGACCGGAAGACGAAGAAAGAAACGCGGCTTTGGAAGAACGCTTCAAGGGAAAAATAATTAACACTCCCGTTAACGAAGGAATACGCAGAGGCGCGTGCTACGAAAGCATTCCCGATGTAATAATTACCGGCGATTCTTTCGGAATGCATCTCGCTATTGCGCTTAAAAAATATGTGATAGTCTGGTTCGGATTAAGCTGCTGGCAGGAAATTGAACTTTACGGCAGAGGCGTTAAACTCATTCCAGCCGGATTGGATTGCGCTCCGTGCTGGAAAAAAGAATGCCCTTACGACCTTGAATGCGTTCAAATGATTGACCTCGAAAGAATTGAAAAAGAAACCTTGCGCTACTTTGACGAAATCAAAAAAAATATTTAATTCTTCTCCGCTCCTTTTGGACGGAGGAATAGGGAGTCTGCTGCATCAGAGAGGTTTTTTGCCCGACGAGCATCTTTGGACTTCCTCGGCGGTAATAACAGCGCCTCAATTAACAGCCAATATCCATAAAGAATACGCCGCTGCCGGAGCGGATATTATTACAACAAACACATTTCGGACTAATCCCGAGGCGGCTGCTAAATCCAACTTTGAATTCACCTCAAAGCAATTAGTTGACGAAGCCGTTCGTTTGGCTAAAGAAGCCGCCGGGGGATACGACGTTTTAATAGCGGGTGCAAACGCTCCCGCTGAGGACTGCTACCAGAGGGAAGTTACTCTCGCGAAGGATAAAATTTACGATAATCACTGCGGGCATATTGATAATCTTATTGAAGCGGGAGTAGATGTAATTCTAAACGAAACGCAAAGTCATTTGGAAGAAATTGAAATTATCTGCAAAATTTGCTCCGCCGGAGATTTCCCGTTTGTCGTCAGTCTTTTCTTCGATGAAAATCTGCGTTTATTAAGCGGAGAATCTGTTCAGGAAGCCGCACAGATCGTTCGTTCATATTCCCCCGATTTAATATGCTTCAACTGCGTTAAGCCGGAATCTTTTATGAAATTGTTCGAAATAATTAATTTCGATTTTGAGTGGGGATTCTATTTGAACTGCGGACTCGGAAAAATTAGCGACGATAAAATTGAGGAATGTCTTTCCCCGTCAGCGTACCTTGAAATTACAAAAAATTTTATGAACGATAATCTCAAAATGATCGGAAGCTGCTGCGGTTCTTCTCCGGCGCACACAAAGGTAATCAGGAAATATTTGGATGAACTCGTTAAAAGTTAAAGCGAACGCGAAGATAAATATCGGTTTGAATGTTGTTGGAAAACGCGCCGACGGATTTCACGATTTGGAGACAATATTTTATCCGGTTTATTCGCTGTACGATATAATTGAATTCCGGAAAAGCAAATCACTTTCGATTGAGTGTGTTCCCTCCTTGAATATAGACACTGAGGAAAATTTAATTTACAAAGCCGTCAGACTGCTTGAAAAGCATACCGGCGGAAGGTTTAATGTTGATATAACACTGCGGAAAAATATTCCTCCCGGAGGGGGAATGGGCGGAGGAAGCTCCGACGCCGCGTTTACATTAGCGGCGCTGAATGAATTATTCGACCTCAAAATTACACAAAACAAATTGGTGAATTTATCGTTGATTCTCGGAAGCGACGTCCCTTTTTTCCTGCTTAACAAACCGTCGCTCGGATATTCCCGCGGCGAGATTTTAAAAGAAATCAATCTGCCAATCAACGGCTGCAAATTGATAATCGTCAATCCGAATATTCATATCTCCACCAAAGAAGTTTTCGCGAATGTTATTCCGATTCGACCTAAAATACGGCTGGAGAATATTCCGATTTTTGAGGGGAATATTTTTACTCTGCTTAAACGATACGCAAAAAACGATTTTGAAAAATACGTTTTCAGCAAATATCCTGAAATCAAAACCGTAAAAGATAACTTGTATAACGCCGGCGCCTTATTCGCGTCTATGAGCGGAACGGGTTCCACGGTTTACGGATTTTTCGATAAAGATTTCATTCCTGACGAACTAATTAATAATTTTCCGCGAAATTATTTTACAACCATATAATTTATAGTACAAGAATGGCAAAGCAGATTCTTCGCTCCGCTCAGAATGACACTAAAGAGAATATTTTCATCTGCATTCTATAGTATAGTATTATAAACTAAATCCATGTTTTTTCCAACCTGTTCAGGACAAGACAGACAAGACAATACCCCTATACCCCTATACCTTTATACCCTTCTATCTTCTATTGATAATTATGATTTGTTAAGATAAATTTTTAATCATAAATAATCTTAATCAATCATGAAAATCAGCGTTCCTATCATTTCAAAATATGGGAACAGCGTTACAGATTCTTTATTTCTTCATAAACGCGTAATTTATCAGCTTATAAACCAATTTAGCAGCAACGAAATTACTTGACGGATGGCTATTTGAAGGAGCCAATTCCACAACGTCGAATCCAACAATATTTTTTCTCTCGCCGATAATCCGGAGCAGATTCATCGTTTCGTCCCAGAATAATCCCCCCGGTTCGGGAGTGCCGGTCGCGGGCAGGAAGGACGGATCAAGTCCGTCAACGTCGAAAGTAATGTAAACATTTTCATCGAGAGAATTCAATATCTTGTTCTGCCATTTGGGTCCGTGTTTTCCAACGCAAATATCCCGCATGTAAAATGTTGTAATATTATTATTGCGTATAAACTCCGCTTCCTCTTTGCATTGCGCTCTTATTCCAACCTGTACAATATCCTTATTAAATTCCGCAACCCGCGCCATTACCGAAGCGTGGGAATACTTAGAACCTTCGTAGCTGTCGCGCAAATCGGAATGCGCGTCGAATTGGAGAACGGTCATTTTTTTGTATTTATTGAAGTGCGCTTTAATAACGGCGGATGATAAAGAATGTTCCCCGCCTAAGGCAACGACAAATTTTTTATCTTCAATTAGTTTAACGACGGTTTTTTCAATTTTATCGAGTGACTTCTTAATTGATAATTTTTCGAAATCCATAAACGGGAGCGTGGCTATTCCCTGCTCAAAACAAATCTCCCTGTTTAATTCTTCGTCGTAATACTCAACAAAATGCGAGGCTTTTAGAATTTCTTTAGGTCCGTTTATTGTTCCATGACCGTAACTTACGGTTTTTTCGAGCGGCGCGGGAAGTATCGTTATTTTAGACGAGCTATAAGACGAAAACTCCTTATCAATGCTAAGAAAATTATTTCTGACTCCTAAAGTTTTCAATATTAATCCCCATTTCTGCAATAAATAAAAAAAGCGAAAGAGAAGATAATTCCCCTTTCGCTAAATATTTTACGAAAAAATTTTTATTTTTTTTCAGGCTGGTCCTTCGGATTTACAGCCGTAACAGCGGAACGTTCAAATTTAATTTTAACGTTGTTAGCCACTTCCACCAGGACAGTTTTGTCGTCCATTCCGGCAATTGTTCCGTGAATACCTCCGCCGGTAAGTATTTTATCCCCTTTTTTCATTTGTCCAAGCATTTTTTCTTTTTCTTTTTGCCTTTTCTGCTGAGGACGGATAATCATAAAATAAAAAATTGCGAAAATCGCAGCGAACATGATCAGAGTGCTTACCATACTTCCGCCGCCTTCTCCTCCTCCTTGAGGCGCCATAGCAAATATTAACTCCACTTATTCCTCCTTATTTGAATTTACGTTTTTAATTATATTCTTTGTTTCTTCTGCTTTCCATTCTAAAAAGTCACCCGCAAAAATATGCTTTCTTGCGTTTCTAACCAACTTTAAATAAAAACTAAGATTGTGAATCGAGGCTAATTCGAGACCGAGAATTTCTTTTGTATTGAATAAATGCCTTAAATACGCTCTTGTAAAATTTTTACATGCATAACATTCGCATTCGCTATCAAGCGGAGTAAAGTCATTTTTATACTTCGCGTTTCTAATCGAAACAATTCCGTTTGAAGTAAAAAGGTAAGCGTTTCGCGCGTTTCGCGTGGGCATCACGCAGTCGAACATGTCCACTCCCCTTTCTATCGCTTCCAGAATATTTTCCGGTCTGCCCACGCCCATCAAATAGCGGGGTTTATCAGCAGGGATTAAATCCGTTGTGAAATCAACCGTTTCATACATTTTTTCAGCCGGCTCTCCCACCGCGAGTCCGCCGATCGAATATCCGTCAAAATTCAGCGCAGTTAAATCTTTCGCGCTTTTCTCTCTTAAATCTTTATAAACGCTTCCCTGTATAATTCCGAATAACGCTTGTTCGTGTCCGTAATACGGCTGAGTATTTTCAAAAGCTTCTTTATTCAGAACCGCCCACCGGGAAGTGAGTTCCTGAGATTTTTCAGCGTATTCATAATCGCATGGATAAGGCGTGCATTCGTCGAGAGGCATCATAATATCCGAACCGATCGCTCTCTCTATTTCTATCACTTTCTCCGGCGTAAATAAATGTTTTGAACCATCAAGATGAGATTTGAACTCAACTCCGCCATGTTTCATTTTACGCAGTTCGGATAAGCTGTAAACCTGAAATCCTCCGGAATCCGTTAGAATGCTTCTGTTCCAATTCATAAATTTATGCAGTCCGCCGGCTTCTTTAATTAATTCCATCCCTGGTCTTAAATAAAGATGATATGTATTGCCGAGAATTACCGGAGCGTTAATTTCATTTTCCAATTCCCTCTGCTGAACGGCTTTAACGGTTCCCTGCGTACCGACGGGCATAAAAACGGGAGTTTCAATTTTCCCGTGTCCGGTAATTATTTTTCCCGCCCTCGCTTTCGATTTTGTGTCGGTATGTTCTAATTGAAAATTCAATTTTTCCTTTTTGAGCCTTTTATGAATCCTATTCCACAGGACCTTTCCATCCGGCTATTCCGGTCGATAAATTGTAAACTTTTTCGAATCCCATTCTTTTCATTGATTTTGCCGCGTAATAACTTCTGCTTCCGGTCTGGCAGTAGAGAAAATAAGCTTTCTTTTTATCTAACTTTTCTAATTTATCTTTAAAAAACGCCGATTGTACTTCAATTAGCTTTGAATTTGGTATTTTCATCTGGCTATGTTCCGCCTGCGTTCTTACATCTATAAGCGCCGCATCTTTTTCTTCTTCCAATCTCATCTTAAAATCATCCGGAGATAAATTTTCTATATTCTCCTTTTCAAACAACGAACCGAATATACCCATATATATTTCCTATCATTTTATTTATTAATTATTTTAATGCCGGACTTACTCTGAAGCGATCAGTAATTTCACAGTATTTATTTTGGTATTATCGGAATGGATAATAGTAATCTTATACTTTTCTACTACAATAGTCTCGCCTTTTTTCGGGATCTTGCCGATTTTAGATGTTATGAACCCGGCAATGGTTTCATAATCCCCTTCGGGAATATTTAACAAAAATTCCTCGTTCAATCTGTCAATTTCATATTTGCCGCTGATAACGAATGTATCTTCGTCAACTTTTCTGCAAATCACTTCCTCGGAATCGTATTCGTCCCTAATCTCGCCGAACATCTCTTCAATTACATCTTCCAGCGTAACTAATCCGGCGGTACCGCCGAACTCATCTACAACAATAGCGAGAGAAATTCTTTTTTCAAGGAACTCGTTCAGCATATCCAAACTCTTTTTTGTTTCCGGAACAAAGATAGTCTCCCGCAGAACGGAATTTAATTTTTCAGGTTTTTTGAACATATCGTAAGCGAAAATCAATCCTTTAATATTATCCGAACTCCCTTCGTACACGGGGAGTTTGGAATATCCCGATTCAATAAACACATGAAGCGCCTCGTCAATCGACGATTCGGCTTCTATGCCAACAATATCCGTTCTCGGCGTCATAACTTCGTGCACTTTCTGGTCGCCAAGATCTATAATTTTGTTGATAATATCCGTTTCGTCTTCGCTTACGGTTCCGGCTTCCGAACCTTCGTTTATCAATTCTTGTATATCCTCCTTAGCGATCAAACTTAAATAATTATCTTCCCGTATATTTTCCGATTTCGTAATCCACGATGAAAATCCGCCAGTAATTTTAACTAGCGGATAAATAATAAAATAGAGAACTCTAATTGGAAGAATGGAAAGAAGAATCAACCGTTCGGAATATTCCATAGCCATATATTTGGGAATTAATTCACCGAAAATAAGCAGCAAAGATGATGAAATAAGGAGAATTGAAATATCGCTGAACGCGTACAATTTCATCAAAAATACCGTTGCCAATGATGCAAAAGCTATATTAACAACGTTGTTTGCAATAAGAATAGTAGCGAAGAAGTTATTCGGATTATTAACGAAATAATTTACATTTTTAGCGGCATAATTATCCTTCCGCGCCCATATTTCAATTTTTATTTTATTAGTGTAAACAAAGGCTAATTCCGACGAAGAAAAAAACGCGCTTAAAAGCGCTAATAGAAACAATATTATCAAATCAAAAGTGATGTCCATCAGTAAACCTTTTCAACTTCAATATCGCTTATTCTGTATTTAAGTTCGTCTTTCCCGAATGAAAATAATAATTCCGCGTTAATTTTTCCATTTGGAGAAAAATCCGGCGGCGGAGATATCCCTTTTATTACCGAATAGATCAATTTTCTGCTTCCCGGTTTACTTTCCTCTGTCTGTACAGTCGGTAAAATCTCGAACAGTTTTTTCCCTTTTTGAGTTATGGAAATTACTTTGAGTTTGAGAGCGGAAAAATCATAGTTTACCGACGGTAGAAGGTTTATCTCGCCGGAAATAAAGAATTTTGAACCGGCGTTAGGCATTAAATTAACCCAAGCGTTGGTTTTTATTGTTTCGGCGTTTACATCCTGGACGAACAAAGAATCCCTGTTTTTATTTCCCTCATATTCGCGTCCCGTTTCAAACGACGAGCATGAAACTAAAAAGGATACAAACGCGCCTAACAGCAATATTTTAGAATAACTCTTTTTCATGAATAAATAATAAAAATAACCGCGGCAACGTAGAGTAAAATATTAATAATCATCGCTTTATCTTTTAATAAAACTTCAACCGCATTTTCGCCCATTGCTTTCTTGTAAACCAAGTGAATGTAACGAAATATCCCGAAAACGACAAAAAACGTAGTATAAATCAGGCGTTCCGTTCGGAATTGAGCTACCGTTGAAGACGAAACGGTGTAAAGAGCGTAACTTATGATTACCGCCGCCGCCGTAATGCTGATTATTTGATTGATGAATTCAATGCTGTAATCTTCGAGCACTTTGCGGGTCGAAAGACTCGATTCAACATTAACCAATTCCGACCGCCTTTTCATTACGGCTAAAAAGAGGGAGATGAAAAGAGTGGTTAAAATGAGCCACTTGGAAATATCCACATTTATCGCCACCGCTCCGGCGAATACGCGCAGCAAAAAGCCCGCCGCTATGGAAAGCAAATCCAAAATAACAATCTTTTTGAAAAATAAACTGTAAAGAATATTCAAAAGCAGATAAGCCGCGAGAATAATAATCAATCTTTCATCAATTAATAAACTCAAACCCACCGCAATAATAAGAAGAACCGCTGAAAGGGAAAAAGCGTTTTTCTTTTCAATTTTTCCGGAAGCAATCGGTCGGTATTGTTTCAGCGGATGCTGTTTATCGCTTTCAACGTCTATTATATCGTTAAAGATATAAATAGCGCTCGCTAAAGCGGAAAACGCCGCAAAAGCAATCCCCGCATCGAACAATTGAGCGTGCATAAACAGATGTTTCGAGAAAATTAAAGGAACAAATATTATCGTGTTCTTCACCCAATGCGGGATCCTAATAAGCGATATATAATTTTTTATCATTTAGAATACAACGTTTTCTTCATAAATACCGAATTCTTCGGCGAGCACATCAACCATTTCGCCGAGAGAAACATATTTTTCCGCGGCGTCAATAAGCGCGGGCATAAGATTTTCATTATTAACGGCAGCGTGGCGGATTTTCGCAATCGCTTCGCTTGCAACTTCGTTATCCCTTTCGGATTTCAGCTTAGCTAAACTTTCTCTTTGCTTAATTTCAACTTCCGGAGAAACCTGAAGTATAGGAATATCAATGTCTTCGTTTTCCTCAACAAATTCATTCACTCCTACAACGAATTTTTCTTTATTTTCTAGTTCTTTCTGGTAGCGGTAAGCCGAATCGGCAATTTCTTTCTGAAAATATCCTGCTTCAATGGCGGGAATAACTCCGCCCATAGCGTCGATTTCATCGAAAATTTTATTCGCCTCATCTTCCATTTTATTTGTCAGCGACTCAACATAATAACTGCCGCCGAGAGGATCGACCGTATTGATCACTCCGGTTTCAAAAGCAATTACCTGCTGAGTTCTCAAAGCGATTTTAACCGCTTTTTCACTCGGCAGCGCGAGCGTTTCGTCCATTGAATTTGTGTGCAGAGATTGAGTTCCGCCCAAAACTCCGGCTAACGCCTGAAGAGCGGTTCTGATAATATTATTTTCCGGCTGCTGAGCGGTAAGAGTGCATCCCGCGGTTTGAGTGTGAAATCTCAGCCACCAAGACCTCGGACTTTCAGCTCCGTATTTTTCCTTCATTCTCTTGGCGTAAATTCTTCTCGCGGCGCGGAATTTAGCTATCTCCTCGAAAAAATCTAAGTGAGAATTAAAAAAGAAACTTATTCTCGGAGCAAAAGAATCGATTTCCATTCCCCTCTCCATGCAGCTTTCGATGTAAGCAAATCCGTCGGCTAAAGTATAAGCGAGTTCCTGCACAGCGGTGGATCCGGCTTCCCGAATATGATAACCGGAAACGGAGACGGGATTAAATTGAGGAACTTCGTCGGCGCAGTATTCAATCATATCGGTAATAATTCTCATCGAAGGTATAGGCGGATAAATATATTCTTTCTGTGCGATATATTCTTTAAGAATATCATTCTGAAGCGTTCCGCGTAATTTTGCGAAAGGAACGCCCTGTTTTCTTGCCACAGCGAGGTAAAAAGCGAAAACCATCGCAGCCGGGGAGTTAATAGTCATCGAAGTAGAGACTTTATCGAGAGGAATTCCGTCGAAAAGTTTCTCCATATCCTCAAGAGAAGAAATAGCCACACCGCAAATTCCAACTTCTCCAGCGCTCATTTCATCGTCCGAATCCCTTCCCATGAGCGTCGGTAAATCAAAAGCGACCGATAAACCGGTCTGACCGTTATTAAGAAGATATTTAAATCTTCGGTTTGTATCTTCTGGCGTTCCGAATCCGGCGAACTGGCGCATCGTCCATAATTTACCTCTGTAACCGTTGGCGTGTATCCCGCGCGTAAATGGATATTCTCCGGGAAAATTCAAATCTCTGAGATAATCCGTTCCTTCAATATCGTCGGGAGAATAAGCTACATTAACGTCCATTCCCGAAACCGAAGTAAATTTCATTCCCGTTGTCCGGGAATTCTTAACTTTCTCTAAATATTTTTCTTTCGCGTTTTTAAATTCATTACTGCTCATTATTTCCTCGTTATATTTTCCTTAAGACATAAATTATCAAATTAATCATGTTCTTCCAAATCTTCGGTCGAACTCCGTCAAAGGAATTTTAATTACAATCGGTCTTCCGTGCGGGCATACATACGGCATTGAAGTCGCAAAAAGCTGATCCACAAGTAGTCTCATTTCCGGTTCGGTTAACCTTTCGCCGCTTTTTATCGCCGTTCTGCAGGAAAACGAAGCCGCCACGTTATGAGTGATATCCAGATTTTTTTCTCTTTCATTCTTTTTATATTCGTCCAGAATTTCGTGAAAATTATCAATTTCAGTTCCCACTTTTACATCCGCCGGAACGCCGGCAATTTCAATAATATTTTTCGCTTTAAATCTGATATCAAAACCGAGTTTTGTCAGATGCGGATTTAATTCTTTTATCAACTCGATATCCGAGCCGTCTAATTTCAATTTTTGCGCAAATAATAACTGCTGCGAAAAAGGTATATCCGCCGAAAGCGATTTAAGCGCTTTCTCATACAATATTCTTTCGTGAGCCACATGCATATCTATTATCATCAGTCCGCTTTTAATTTGGGAAAGAATATATTTATTGTGCAGCAGAACGATGAAACTCGACTGACTCGCCGCCGATCTGTCATCGTCTTCTTCCGGCTGTTTATGATAAATTTCCCTCGAAGTCGGTTCCTGAAACGGATGTTCAATATCCAATCCGGTTGAGCCGATTTCCTTCAGTTCTTTATTAATATTGCTGAAAAGCATATCAATTTCCCTCTCGCCGAAAGGTTTTCCCCCGTCCCGTTCGGTGTTTCTGTTGCTAAAATTAGGTCTGTCGGTGAAATCATGTTTTTCAGTTTTATTGAGCCGGTTAAAGCCGAGTTTTTCATCATTCCCTCTCGATTCGATCAGCATAGAGGGCACCAAATCGTAACTTCCGATTGTCTTTTTAATAACGGCGTTAACAAAAGAGTAAACTGTTTTATCGTCGTCGAATTTTACTTCCAATTTGGACGGATGCACGTTAATATCAATTCTTGTCGGATCAATTTTTAAGAACAAAACGAAGAAAGGATAATCGCCTCTTTCAAGAATATTTTCAAAAGCCGAAAAGACGGCATGATTAATAATTTTGCTGGAGACATACCTCTCGTTGATGAATAAATACTGATCTCCCCTGTTTTTCCGCAAAAAAGAGGGCTTGCCAACATAACCTTTAAGCGCAATAAAATCCGCGTCCTCGTCAACTTTAATTACCGCGTCAAGAATATTATCGGCAAAAATAGCCTGCATTCTTTCGTCTATCGACTGCTTGGGGAAATCGAAAAGCGTATCTTCGTCGTTAATCAGTTTGAAATGAATCTGCGGATGACTAAGCGCAATTTTTTTGAAGGTTTGAGTGATATGTTTTAACTCGGTTGCGTTGGTTTTAAGAAAATTCCGGCGCGCTGGAGTATTGAAAAATAAATTCTTCACCGCCACCGAAGTTCCCTTTGGGAAAGAACCTTTATTTATAATTAAATTTCCGTCTTCTCCGATACGAATAACAGTTCCTATTTCATCTTCCATACGTTCGGTTTGAATTTCGAACACCGAAACCGAGGCAATTGAGCTGAGAGCTTCGCCTCTAAAACCGAAGGAATGGATTCCGTTTAAATCTTCAATACTTTTAATTTTGCTCGTCGCATGTCTTTCAACCGAAAGAAGCGCGTCCTTTTCGCTCATTCCCTCGCCGTCGTCAACAACTTGAATTAAAATTTTTCCGGCTCTTTTAATGAATAATTCAATATTTTCAGCGCCGGCGTCGATAGAATTTTCGACCAATTCTTTCACCACGGATTCGGGTCTTTGAACGACTTCTCCCGCCGCTATTTTATTTGATATGAAATCGGGTAATATTGCAATTTTATTCTCAATCATTCTCTTTCCTTAGGTAATGCTCCACGCTGAATTCTTCATGCTCCGCAACTTCGGTCAATTTAAATCTATCCTTATTTATTTCCGGGAAAAAAGCGTCCCCCTCTACTTCGATAGGCATCCTCGTTATCAAAAGTTCGTCCGCAAAATCAATCGCCTGATTGTAAATTTCGCTTCCGCCAATTATAAAAATCTTCTCATTTTCTTCGCTTAAACTTGCAACAGCGTCATTCAGACTCGAAAAAGTGAATATACCTTCAATATCTTTAAATAGTTCCGCATTCCGCGTAATCACAACATTTTTTCTGCCGGGTAAGGCTTTTCCGATAGACTCGAATGTTTTTCTGCCCATCACAATCGGGTTTCCCATTGTTGTTATTTTAAAATATTTCAACTCGGCTCTGGAATGCCACGGAATTTCACCGTTCCTGCCTATTACATTATTTTCAGCTACGGCGGCAATAATAATTACTTTCAACACAAACCTTATTAATTAGATTAATTATTTAAAATATTGTAGAATATTTGTTTTTTTTGAATAAAAGGCAAGGGAAGAATCGGATAATTCAAAAAATGTCGCGGAATGAACAATTATCAATTAAACCGCCACTTCAAATTTAATTCTGTCGTGATGTTTATAGTCAGCCAATTCAAAATCGTCAAAAGTAAGATCGTCGATAGATTTATCGGCAATATGCAGCTTAGGCAGCGGAAGCGGCTCGCGAGTCAATTGTTCCTTTAAGCCTTCAAGATGGTCAAAACGTTCTCTGTCGCTCCCTTTTTCGCCGATATAAATATGTGCGTCAATAATAGTATGCGCAAAATATCCGAGTTCGAGTCCCGCCTGCCGGGCGATAATTTGAGTAAGCATAGCGTACGCGGCTAAATTAAACGGTATTCCCAAAGCGATATCGCCCGACCGCTGAGTAAGATGGCAATTTAATGTTCCGTTTGACACATTAAAGGCAAATGTATAATGGCACGGAGGAAGTTTACTGATAACGGCATTTGCCGGATGCCACGCCGCAATAACAATTCTTCTCGAATCGGGATTATTCTTTATTTGATCTATCGCCCAGCCAATTTGATCGAATGAAAGCGAACCGTTAGCTTCGCGGCGGACAAAAGGATGATTTTCGTCCACAAAAACCTCGCCATCCAGAACCGCATTATTTTCCGGCACGGGATACCGTCTCCAAAATCTTCCGTATGCGGTTTCCAATTTACCTTCTTCATCCGCCCAAGCGTTCCATATTTTCGTATGTTCGCGTAAATTTCTTATATGTTCTTCGCCTGATAAATACCACAATACTTCGCGCAGAAGAGATTTCCACATCATTTTTTTTGTTGTAAGCAATGGAAATCCTTTTTTCAAATCAACTCTGTAAAAAGCGCCGAAATACGAAATTGTATCTATCCCTGTTCTGGAAGATTTTTTCTCTCCCTTTTCCATCACTAACTTAACTAAATCTAAATATTCTCTCATAATCTTAAGTATTTTGATAAACAATCAGCGAATTTAATTAACTTTTCGGTCAAATAAAATATCGTCCGCTATTTCTTTGCACGCCGTTTGAATACCGGATTCATAATCTGCTATCGATTCTTCAATTGAAGAGTAAAATCTGCTCAGTTCAATTATTTTTACATTGTTTTTCATCATATCAATATTCGATTTTCCGGTAATAATGAAAAACTTTTTTTGAGGATATTCGTTCAAAAGAACTCCTATTCCCTTCTCCATAAAAGTCTGCTCGTCAATCGCTCCTTCGCCTGTAATTATAACATCCGGATTAAGTCGCTTATCGACCTCCAATTCCCCGATAATGAATTCTTTTGAAGACATAACGCTGACATCGTAAAACAATGAAATTCCAGCCGGAATACCGCCTCCGGCGCCTGAAAGCTCGATATTTGTTAAATTCTTCTTCGATAAATTAAGTATTTTAAGAAAGAAGTTGTCAAAGAGTTCATATTCATCGGGTTTAATTCCCTTTTGAGAGCCATAAATCCGCGTAGCTCCGTTTTCTCCAAGAAGCGGATTATTTACGTCTGTTACAAATACTAATTCAAAAGGAATACGCATTTTATTAAATTCAAACGAAGTAATCTCGTCATAGTTTGAAGGAAACGGAGGAATGTCAGAGCCGTTTGAATCCAACACTCGCAATCCGAGCCTGCTCAGGGCGCCTAATCCCATATCGTTAGTAGCTGTACCTCCGATACCGACATAAACTTTCTTGATATTCGGGTATTTATCCTTAATAAACAAGATCGCGTCTCCCAATCCCGCTGAATTTAATTTTTTCGGAATTCTTTTATTTTTCGGGAGCATTGCAAGTCCCAATATTTTAGCCGATTCGATAAATGCCGTACCGGTAATTTCATTAATCGCAATTTTAGTTTTTAATGCTCCGCTATTATCGGCAGCCGAAATATTCAATTCTTTTATTATTGCTTCAAAATTTGCGATACAAATACTCAGAAAACCGTCGCCGCCATCGGAAATAGGTTTAACAACCAGCCGCAACTCATTGTTTTTTAAGTATTTCCTTAGATTTCTTTCAATTAGTTTAGATATTACTGAAGAGTCGGCGCATTCTTTAAAACTATTGGGCGCAATAAGGATTTTCATCTTAAGATACGATTTACAGCTTCAATTAAGTTATTTTTTGTAGTAAGCAAATCCTGGGAAATTATTTTTACTTCCCCTAAAGCGGGCATAAAATTAGTGTCTCCCATCCAGCGGGGAAGGATGTGAAAATGCAAATGCTGGTCTATGCCTGCTCCCGCCGCTTTGCCGATGTTTGCTCCCAAATTAAATCCCTGCGGTTTCATAACGGCTTCGAGAGCTTTTATCATTAATCCTTCCAATTCCATTATTTCAAGCTTTTCTTCATCTGTCAGTTCGGCAAAGGAACTGATATGACGGTAAGGAATTACCATTAAATGACCGTTGTTATATGGGTATAAGTTCAGCATCACAAAGCAGTATTTGCCTTTATGAACGATTAGGGAAGTTTCGTCGGCAATATCTTTCGATTCGGAATCGCAGAAAACGCATTTTTCATCGCCGGTTCTATCTTTGAATGAATCAATATAATTAGACCTCCACGGCGACCAAAGTTTATCCATCTTACTACCAATTTAAATTTATAAAATAAAAACGGGAATAATAATTTATTATTCCCGTTAATAAAATAAACAACAAAGAATTAACCTTCTTCTTCCTTTTCCTTCTTATATGCGGCAATAACTTTAGCTTCAACATCCTTAGGAACTTCTTCGTAGTGTGAAAACACTCTCGTATGCATTCCCCTGCCGGAGGTTAAGCTTCTTAAATGAGTAGAATATTTATACAATTCGGCAAGAGGAATTTTGGCTTTGATTATCTGAAAAGGACCTTCGGTATCCATTCCCGATATTTTCCCGCGTCTTGAGGAAATATCCCCCATTACGTCGCCCATATATTCTTCCGGAACTTTAACCGTTATATCATAAATCGGTTCGAGAAGAACGGGTTTCGATTCGAGAAATCCTTTCTTAAATGCCTGCGAAGCCGCAAGTCTGAAAGATACTTCGTCGGAATCGACATTATGAAATGTTCCGTCGAACAGAGTCACTTTAATATCAATAATCTGCGAACCGGTAAGTATTCCTTTGGACATTATTTCCTTTAATCCTTTTTCAACAGCCGGAATAAATCTTCCCGGAACCACTCCGCCTACAATCGCGTCAACAAATTCGAAACCGGTTCCTCTCGGCAGCGGTTCCAATTTCAAATGCACGTGTCCGTATTGTCCCCTGCCGCCGGATTGTTTTTTATGTTTATATTCGGCGTCTTCGCATCTGCCTTTAATTGTCTCGCGATACGGAATTCTCGGTTCAACCAAGTCAACGTCCACATTGTAGCGGTCTTTCAACAATTTAATAGCTAGTGATAATTGAAGTTCTCCTTGTCCGGCGATAATTGTCTGGCTTAATTCGGGATCGAAACGGACGGTCAAAGTCGGGTCTTCTTCGTGAACGGTGTGAAGTCCGGAAGAGATTTTATCTTCGTCGCCTTTCGATTTTGTTTGAACCGCGCCTCGGATTACAGGTTTGGGGAATTTAATTTCGTCGAGAATGACGGAATAATTTTTCGATGCCAGAGTATCGCCCGTATGCGTATCTTTCAATTTCACAACCGCGCCTATATCGCCCGCATAAAGATTGGCGACGTCTATTCTGTTTTTACCGTTAAGAACAAATATCTGCCCCATTCTTTCGGTTTTCCCTTTTGATTCGTTCAAAAGGTCTAAACCCGGGTTTACTTTGCCGGAATAGACTTTAAAAATAGAAAGCTCTCCGACATGCTGTTCATTCAACGATTTGAAAACCAGGAGAACTGGTTCGCCGTTTTCGTCGCATTTTATTTCCACTTCGTTTTCACTGTCGGCAAGTTTAGCTTTCGGCGCTTCGCGGTCAACCGGAGAAGCAAAATATGTAACCGCAAAATCCATAAAATTAGCAATTCCCACGGCTTTGGAAGACGACATCGCAAACACGGGAACAAGACTTCTGCTGATTATCGCTTTTTTAAGACCTTCGTTCAAATCTTCGCCTTCCAACGCGCCGTCTTCAAAAAATTTATTCATCAAATCTTCATCGGATTCGGCTACTTTTTCCACGAGTTCTTCGCGCAAAGATTCCGCTTTCTCTTTCAGATGATCCGGAATATCTTCTTCGGTAACGCTTTTGGAACCGAGTTCGCCGAAAGTGATTTTTTTCATTTTCATAACGTCGATAACGGAATTGAAGTTAACGCCTTCGGCAACGGGAAAAGAAACAATTGTAGCATCCTTGCTCAATCTCTCTTTTACCAATTGAAAAGTTTCCTCGAATTTAGAATGCTCGCTGTCAATTTTATTGATAATAACGGCTCCGGGAATTTGATAATCGTTCACATATCCCCATGTTAATTCCGTTCCAACCTCAATACCCTCGGCGCTTTTAACCACAGCTACCGCAGTATCGGCAATATGAAGCGAAGAAATAACTTGACCTATAAAATCCGTGTAACCAGGCGTATCCATAATATTAAGTTTTTTATCTTTCCATTTCGCGTGCAACGGCGTCGCGGAAATTGATATTTTCCTTTCAATCTCGTTGGGTGTATAATCGGATATTGTGTTGCCTTCGTCAACAGAACCAATTCTATTAGTTTCGCCTGCGGTAAAAAGAATAACTTCCGAGATAGTTGTTTTACCGCTTCCACCATGACCGATAAAAGCTAAATTTTTAATTGCATCAGCCTTAAACTCTTTCAAATCTCCTCCGCTTACTTAATGATCGATTAACTTTTTTTTAAATTCACTCACAAAGGCAGTAACGGCTTTGGATAAAGCGGTTAAATTCTTCACAAATGATTGAATTCTACTTTCCGGATTACTTTTTGTAATTGAACCGATATTTCCAATTTTTTCCTTAGCGCTGCTAACAAAGTTCTGGATTTTGTTTACCTGCCGTTCGGCTTCTTCGGCAGCGTATAAAGCTTTTTGAGAAACTTCCTGAATATTATCTAATATCGGCAGTAATTTTGAATTTATATCGGAAAGGTCGCGCTGAAGAAGAGTTAAACTTTCGTTAACTTTCTTCAGCGTAATTATTAAATATACACACAGCGCGGACGCTAATAAAACGAGGAGCGTCAATAACACATCCATCAGCCCCAAGGTTAAGCGTCCTTCTCTGTTTTGTACGTCTCAATTCCGGCTTTAATCGCTTCCTTCAGCTTTCCGCCTTCCTGATCAATTTTCTTTTTACTCGTATCCACGGCGCCGGACGTTTTCTTTTTTGCGTCTTCAAGAATATTTTCGGCTTCTTCAAGGAGTTCGTTAACTTTTTCCCTAGCGTCTGCAATAAGCAATTCCGATTTTTTCTTGCCGTCGTTAATTAATTTGGAAGCTTTTTCCTTAGCGTCTTCAAGATAATGCTCGGCATCATCGAGAACATCATCGGATTTCTTCTTCAAATCGCCGCGGAATTCTTTACCCGTTTTGGGAGCATACAGCAGCGCCATTAGCGATCCGACTAACGATCCGGCTAAAAAGCCTACAAATAAGCCTTTTCCAATTCCATTATCTTCATTCATTGTGTCCTCCACTCTGAAAATTTAATATTTTTAAAAATAATAACCGGACATCTCAAATACAAGAGAATAAAATCCGGTTATTGATTATTATTTCATATTTTTTACAATTTCGCTTGCAAATCTCGAGCATTTAACTTTTTTAGCTCCTTTCATCAATCTTTCAAAATCGTAAGTAACAACTTTCGACTTAATAGTTTTAGTCATAGCTTTTTCAATTAGTTTTGCCGCTTTGCTCCAGCCGAGATATTCGAGCATCATTACGCCCGAAAGAATTAACGAACCCGGGTTCACTTTATCCTGTCCGGCATATTTTGGAGCGGTGCCGTGAGTAGCTTCGAATACCGCATGGTAATAGCCGATATTTGCGCCGGGAGCAATACCCAATCCGCCTACCTGTGCGGCTGCGGCGTCCGAAAGATAATCTCCGTTTAAGTTTGTGGTAGCCAAAACATCGTATTCGGAAGGACGCAGTAACAATTGCTGGAAAATACTATCCGCGATTCGATCTTTTATCAATATTTTATCTTCCGGCTGAATGCCCTTATAATCATCCCACAATTCGTCTTCTGTAATAACTTGATCGGCAAAGTATTTCTTAGCCGTTTTATATCCCCAATCTCTAAAGGAACCTTCGGTGAATTTTTGAATGTTTCCTTTGTGAACGAGGGTTACGCTTTTTCTTCCGTATTGAACGGCAAATTCAATCGCTTTTTTCACTAAACGTTCGGAACCGAATTCGCTAATCGGTTTTATTCCGATGCCCGAATTTTCGCGTACGGCTTTTTTCATTTCATTGTTTAATATATCAATTAACCTGTTAGCCTGCTTCGATTTTGCTTTAAATTCCACTCCGGCGTAAACGTCTTCGGTATTTTCCCTGAAAAGAACAATATTAACATCCTGCGGTCTTTTCATCGGACTTGGCGTGCCGGGATAATATTTAACCGGACGCACACATGCGAAAAGATCCATTTTTTGTCTAATTGCAACGTTTAAACTTCTTATTCCTCCTCCAATAGGAGTTGTGAGAGGGCCCTTTATAGCAACAACGAATTCATCAATGGCTTTTAACGTTTCAGCCGGCAGCCATTTATTTTTTCCGTAAGTTGCGACGGCTTTTTCGCCGGCATAAATTTCCATCCAGCTTATTTTCTTTTTTCCTTTATAAGCTTTTTTTACCGCGCTGTCTAAAACAACTTTAGTAGCCGCCCATATATCGGGACCAATGCCATCGCCTTCAATAAAAGGGATAATCGGATTATCCGGAACGGATATACTTTCGTTTTCAATCTTTATTTTCTCTCCTATTTCCGGAACTACAACGTTTTTGTACTTTGCCATTTTTTACTCCTAATCATTTAATCAAAATTAATAACTATTTTATTTCTCTTTTTAAAATAACTCAAACTAATAATGCCAATAATTACCGCAAACCACAAAGTTGCTATTCTAATAATAATGGTAGCGGAAACGGCTGTGTTCATTACTCCTGTTTGATTGAATATAAAATAAGTTAAAGAACCTTCCGTTACCCCAATACCTGCCGGCAGCATTGTAAGCGCGCCGATAATTATAGAAAATGTGTAAACAAATATTGACCAAAAAACAGAAACCTGAACGTTAAAATTAGTGAGAATGATGTAAAATCCAAAACATTCCGGCAGCCAAGCTAAAATACTTAAAAAAGTCATCTCGTAAAGCGGTTTAAAACGAAGCATTTTAAACGACGCTTCGTAAGCAGAATGTATTTTTGTTATATTTTTGCCGATAAATTTTATCTTTTCTAAATAACCGATTATTCCGAGAGAAAGTCTGCGGTTATTAATAATTATTGTAAGCGCTACAAAAGCCGCGGAAGTAATTATAACTGTAACCAAACCGTAATCAAAAAATACCGCTCCGGCAATCGTTAATAAAAGAACGGACAAAAAATCGGTTATTCTTTCGACAAATATTATCGGCGCGGACTCGCTGACCGGAGTTCCCGAAATATTTTTAAGAAGAAATGATTTTAACACTTCCCCGAATTTACCCGGCGTTACGCTCATTACCAATCCTGAAAGAAAGATTAATAGCGAATTGGTAAAGGATACATCAATTTTCAGTAACCGTAAATAGTAATGCCATTTAAGAAACCTAACAAAAAAATTCACTGAAGTTAGAAGCAAAACCAAAATTACCGCGTACCAGTTAAACCCGATTAAACTTTTTACGACGGAATCGAAGTCGGCGTAAAACGAAAACGCCAAATAAATTACCGCGGTAATAATTATTGCGGCTATCACATTTTTTTTGATTTTATCTATCAAATTGAAATCACCTTAAGCGTTTCGTAAAGATCTGAAATAGGCAAACCCACCACATTGTAATAACAGCCTGAAATATTTTTCACAAAAACAGCTCCGAAATCATCTTGTATGCCGTAAGCTCCGGCTTTATCCATTGGGCTGCCGCTCTGGATATACTCTTTAATTTCTTTCTCGCCCAGTTCTCTAAATGTTACCGAACTCCTCCGGTATTTAACGATTGTCTTGCTGCCGACCGAATTGTAAACCGCAAATCCCGTATAAACATAATGAGTTCTTCCGCTTAGTTTGCGCAATATTTCCGCCGCATTTTTCTTCGATTTAGGTTTCCCGATTATTTCTTTATCGAGCACTACAATTGTATCGGCGGTAATTATAATTCCCTTTTCAACTTTTTTCTTCGCGGCTTGCAGTTTTTCTAATGCGAGGCGTTTAACGCTCTTAATCGGATGTTCGCCGTCCGGTATTTCTTCCTTTAAATTCACTTGAAACGATTTGAATTTGACGCCTATCTGCTTTAGAAGCCGACGTCTGCGCGGAGATTTAGAAGCCAAATAAATTTGGTAACGGTATTTAAACATAGGGATACGAATTTAAATTAATAAACAGGGGGTGAAAAGAACTAACGGAAAAGAGCTTTGATGCTGCCCCAAGTTCTTTTGACGCTGGATACTTGATGGGAGATAGATACTTCGGATGAATAAGTAATGCTGTTATCATTATCAACAATTTTTAATCTGTAAATATAAAATGCTTCCGCCGTTTTATAAGCGCTTTCATCTCTGTAGGAATAAAAAGAATTATCCCCCGCGGGTAGGACTACCGACAAATCGGTAAAGTCACCGTTAGGAGTTCTTCGTTCAACAACAAATTCTTTAAGGTTTGTTTCCTGAGTTGTCTGCCATTCCAAAACCACATCCTCGCCGTCGCTTCTGGCTTGGAAAAGTGAAATCATAGCGCCGGCAAACAATAACGAAGCCATCAAAACTACAAGAATCGGGGTTGTTCTTATTACTAATTTTGATTTCATGGTCAAAATATATCTTTATAGATAGAAATAGTCAAGTTTTATTTCGTTTATTAATTTGAATATCATTTTCAGTGAAATGCGTCACATTCAAAATTTTTCTTTAAACCAGTTGCCGAAATTGAATTTTAGAAAGATTGAAGCGGAATATAGAAATACGTAAATAGGAACGGCAAGCCAAGCTCCTTGAATGCCAAGCCCGAACGGAATGGCAAGAAAATACGCTAAAGGAATAAAAACCGCCCAATTCATAAGAATATCCACTAACATTACAAAAAGCGATTTCCCGGCGCTTTGCAGTCCGTTTGCCAAAACAACTCCGGCAGCGTAAAGTATTTGTCCCCCGCCCGCAATTTGCAGTAACGGAGCCGCGGTTGCAATTAAAGTTCTATCCGTCGTAAAAATCAATATTACCGCGGAGGGAAAAAATACGAATAAAACTGCAATAGCCAGGGTGTAAATAGTTGCAAGTTTCACAGTTTCGTTGCCGAGGTGTTTTGCTTTCAGGTTATCCCCTTCGCCCAGCGCGTTTCCAACAAGGGTTTGAACGGCTATTCCGAAGCCGAAGCAGGGCATTAATGAAATGAATAACGCCGATACTACAGTTTGACTGGCGGCTTGTTCCTTAATGCCGATCAATCCGGTAATTGATATAAAACTCAAAAAACCGACGAGAATAAAAATATTTTGGAATGATACGGGAACAGAAATTTTTAAAATGCTTTTAACAATTTGCTTGTTGAATCTGAAATTACTTAATATTGCAAACTTCGATCTATAATTCCCACCGTTGGATATCAATAAATAAAAAATACCGTCCGCAACTGTAGCCAAAGAGGAACCTAAACCTGCGCCTGCAAGTCCCATGGCATTTATTCCGAAGCCCCCGTAAATAAATATATAGTTAAATATTATATTGAGCGCGTTTGTGATAATTCCGGAATACATAAATATTTTAGTTTTCCTAATTCCAAAGAAAAAACCTCTGTACGAAACTGAAATAAGGAAAAACGGAATACCGAGAAAGCGGAAATACAAATAATCTCCCGCTAATTCGCCAACTTTAGGATCCGCGGCAAAGAATTGGGATATATCGTGAGCGAACAATATAAACAGCAGAACAATCGACAATCCGACCGCGAACGAAAAAATCATCGCAGCGCTTAAAATTTCGCCGCATAGTTTAAAATTCTTGTTGCCGAACGCTCTGGAAATAAGCACGTGCGTTCCGGTGGACATACTCGAAAAAAAACTTACGATTGCCCACGTTGCAAGAACGCCTATACCCATCGCGGCGAGAGCAAGAGTCGCGTTCGGCAGCCTTCCCACCATTGCGGTATCAACTAATGAAACAACCATTTGAGCCGATAACCCAGCAATTGCCGGTAGAGCCAATCGCAATATTCCTTTCCGCTCAATATTAAATTTGAAATTCATCCGACAAAAATATAACTTTTATCAACTTAATGTTCCATTTTCATTAACATTTTATGCCCTTTTCTTATTCAAATCAACTTAATAAAAAAAATAATTCTTGACTTTATAATAAATTTTTTTTAGCGTGTGATTCAAATTTTTCCAATTACTAATCGGGAGGTCTTATGAGACTAAATCGACTATTTTTTATTCTCCCTTTGATTTTCTTACCTATGCTAATAAATTCTCAAACCTTTGATGGGACATGGAGCTGCGCGTATGCGACGGTTGACGATCCCGGACCCGGCAATGCCACCGGAAATCGAACAATTAGTGTTACAGCATTGGAAGAAGACGCTTTTGTTGTTCTTGTAAGTCGTAGTTCGAAAAAGATAAATTTTCTTATGGGTTTCCGGGGCGCCGATTCAACTCACGGACGTTTAGGCAGTTACGAATACGGTTCTGCTTTAGATGGAAAACAAACAATTTGGCTGAATATTTTTGATCAGGTTGTAATGACCGAAGCCTTGGATTTAGCTCCGTTTCTTGACGGTTCTTCCCCGGCGAATAAAGTTGTTGTAGCCAACAACGATCCCGACCATAACTTGCTGGTTTTCGAACTAAAAACAGACAGCGTTTATACTGTTCCCCTTCGGCTGAAAACCGGAGCGGAACCAATTTGGGGTATTGATATGAGCGCCAGCGGTTATGTCTTTGTAACTGTTGACGGCGATTCTACTACTCCAGGAAAAGTGCTCGTTTACGGAGGTCCGGATACCGAAAGCGGCTGGGGTTCTTTTACACACGACGGAACCGTTATGCAGACCATCGAACTTCCCGACGCGGGTTCATGCAGGGGCGTTACAGTGAACTCGGACGCTTCTTTATTATACGTATCCAATTTTACTAATAATAAGGTTTACTGTTATGTTGGGAATCCAACCGACGGATATACTCTTTATAATGATTTTAATTTTGCCGTTGAGGAAGAATTTCTTACAACTACGGCTCAGACTCTTCATCCCGGACCTTGGGGAATAAATTTTATGGATGATAAAAATCTCCTTTTTATCGCTTCGGATGTTGACTTCAAAACCGGCGACGGTTATGAATATGGAAGGATTTATATCGTTGACCCAAATAATGGAAATATTCTTGATACGATCAACGTTGCTGAGTGGAATCTTCTTGTAAATGGAAAGTACGATAATAGAAATAATCAGAACGGTATTTCATCAAGTTATGCCAGCACTTATAATGTTAACTTCGACAATAATTTCAATATTTATTCGCAATCTTACTACGGTTGGTCAGTTGAAAAATGGGTCTATTCCGGCGAACTTCCGGTTGTGCCGATTCTTATTACCGGTGTTCAGAAGGAGACAAATGTTATACCGAATAAATTTAATTTAGAGCAAAATTATCCAAATCCTTTTAATCCGGCAACTACAATTAGATTTTCAATTGTTAAAGCGGCGAATATAACTTTAACAATATATGATATAAACGGACGATTGATAAATGAACCGATACGAAGCAAATATTTCGACAGCGGTGTGTATAAGATAAGATTCGATGCCTCCGGACTTGCCAGCGGAACATATTTCTATACAATTTCCAACGGAGTCCAGAAATTGACTAAAAAAATGTTACTGATTAAATAACTTTATCCACAAACTAACGGAGGTACTATGAAAAAACTTCTAACAATGGTAATGCTGTTCAGCAGCGCATTACTTTTATATTCACAGGAAACGTTTGTACGAAAAGTGCAAATAGATCCGCCGGCAACTTTCGGCTCCGGATTTGGAACTACCGTATCCGGCGTTGATTTGGATGGCGACGGTAAAGTGGAAATATATTCCGTCAACGGAATGTCAGATTTCAATAACGGGGATGAATATCCTCAAATTATTAAATATGAACTTAACGGTACCTCATGGGATTCCGTTTGGGCGGCATCTTTTCCTAACGAAAGACAAAACACATGGGCTGCCTTAACAACCGGCGACCTCGACGGTGACGGGAATCTCGAAGTAATTTGGGGATATACCAACAGCTTTTCCACTAACACAACACCTCCTAGAATTGTTGTATTTGAAAATTCCGGAGACGACGTGCTCGGAATAAGCGACGGTGCGGGTAATTTCACTCCTAATGCACAATGGGATATGGACGTACCGGCTTCTACTAATATGCGTCCGTTGAAGTGGAAAGCGGTTGATATTGACGGCGACGGCACTCAAGAAGTGATATTTGCCGAAAGAAAAGATTATTATAATTTTGGAATAATCTCAACCTCCGACGTACCCAATACCGGCGACGGCTCTGAAACTTGGACTATGGAATTAAACAAGAATACCGAATTTTACAATAGATTTGTAAGAAGCGGCATTATTCCAGCCGACGGTTTCGAACCGGGCGGTTACGGCGATGTATTAACCAATGTTGATATTGACGGCGACGGCTTAATGGACCTTTTTATCTGTAACGATAACACAAACGATACAGCAGACGAAATGCACCCTAGACTTTATAAGTATGAATTTGTTCACGGCGCATGGATACTTGTTTGGCAGACAGATATAAGTTCCTTGGTTGACGCTCAAAATACTTGGCCTTCGTTAAATAAAGCTGATATGGACGGCGACGGCAAAATGGAAGTCGTTTGGAATATCATTAACAACTTCGGCGGTTCTTCTACAACGCCTGTAAGAGTGGTTGTATTCGAAGCCTCCGGCGATTCCACCGTTGACGCGCTCGGAATTGACGACGGTTCGGGAAACTATTTGCCTAATGCTTCATGGGATTATGGAGTTGCAGACAGCAAAGAAATGCGTCCGTTGAACATTAAAACTCTTGACTTTGACAGCGACGGCAAAGATGAAATAGTTCTCGCTGAAAGAAAAGATTACTATGGCTGGTTAGTCGCAGGCGTCGATAATATTCCTGATAACGGCGACGGCAGCGAAACTTGGACATTAGAAGGAAACGGTACCGGTCCGGCAGGCGGCAGCAGCGTTTATAGAGATATGGCTGTAATTGGTACAAATATTTATATCAATAGCTGGAGCGATGATATTATTAGAGTCAGTTTTGACGGCACTAATTATACTGAAAGTTCTCCTCAATCGGTTCCTTTCTGGTCGTTCAAAAGTATGACTACAGTTGACATAGACGGCGATGGAACAGAGGAAATTTTAGCCGTAAATTATTCTTCTCCGGCTAAAGTGTATCTTCTTCAGGAAGATGCTGTGGGCGACAGTTTACTGATAACCGAATTAGCCGATTTAGCTGATGTAGGCGTCTCCAGAGCGCCGGGCGGCAACGCGGGCGATATTGACGGCGACGGAAACCTTGACTTTATAATGGGCGGCAGAAGCACCGACGTTATATCCCGTTTAGAATACAACGGCAGCGGCGCAATAGACGATCCTGCAAGTTATACTTTGTCTGTTCTCGATAAAGGTATTTCCCCTGAAGCCGGCGCGGGTAATTTCGAAGTTATTGACTTTGCCGATGTTGACGGCGATAATTCACAAGAAGTATTTTATACCTCAGGCTATCAGCGCGGACTTTCCACCGGCGCGTTTCCATTAGTTATTGGTCATTACAGCGATACTCTGAAAGCCGACGCTGGCAGAAGATGGGATATGGTAATTGCAAACGGTATGGCTCATTTCTTTAACGGAAGCGGCGACGTACAGACCATTTCCTACGAAGACAGTACATGGGTTATTCGTCCCTCGCAGCCGGGTGTCGTAAACGGAGCATTCTTATCTGCATCGGCAGCCGACCTTAATGGCGACGGAACTGAAGAAATATTTGTCGGCGACTGGTACGACGCAAAAGTTAAAGTCCTTCAATGGGTTAACGGCGCGTGGGCTAGCGCGGATGTATGGGATTTCACCGGCGACGGCGGAAACAGATTAAACGGCGGCGCGGCTGGAGATATTGACGGAGACGGAAATATGGAATTCATTACCGGCTCTCGCCAGAGTACTCCAAACGGTCAAATTTACAGAGTTGAATATCTTGGCGGTCCTTCGGGAGACTTATTAGACCCCGCAAACTACGCGGGCGAAGTTATCGATCAGGAACTGTTCGCCACTCATACTCAGTACGAAGTAGTTAATGTCGCAAACTTGGACGACGATCCGGAATTAGAAATTCTTTACACTTCCGATTACGCCCGCGGTCCTGCTACTGCAACCGATCCTCAAGTTCCAATCATTATCTTGGACGTTGTTACGGTTCAAACTACTCCTATAGCCGACGTTAAAGTTGACGCCAACAACGACTTTGTGCCTGATAATTTAGGCGCCGAATTTACAATCGACGCAGTTGTTACTTCTCCGAGATACAGCGCTTCGTCTTTGAACTATTATGTTCAGGACGCAACGGGCGGTATTTTCTTATACGGCGGCGGCGACGATTCAACAATGCTTGCCGTTGGACAGAGAGTTCAAGTAACAGGCACTGTTGCTCAATTTAACGGTTTAAGCGAATTATCAGTAACAAACATTGTTAATTTAGGAACCGGCACTGTTCCCGATCCTGTAGTAGTTACTGTGGATGAGTATCTTGCTAATGGTGAAAAATATGAAGGAATACTTATCAAGTTCGAAGGCGTAGGACTCTTAAGCGGTTCATGGCCATCCGGCGGAAGTAAGAACCTAACTATATGGGATGGATTTACTTCATTCACCGCAAGAATTGACAGCGATACTGATCTTGACGACAATCCCGAACCAACATGGCCGATTAATTTAGTCGGTATTGGCGGTCAATATGATTCAAGCGATCCGAGAGACGGCGGGTATCAAGTTATGTTCACTTTCTATGCAGATCTTACACAAAACGTGGACGTATCTCCGAATCCTAATTTCTTCTTCAGCGATTCCGTCCATCAGCTTGTTGACGGACAAATTACAGAAGTTACGGATGTGAATGCATTATATCCTCTCGATTGGCATCCTGCAGTCGATTTAAACAACGATCCCCTTCTTTATCAAGTACTGTTTAACGATGGAGCGGGCACCGAGACTCCGATGCTTTCCGACAATTTCGGACAGGATACTGTAATCACATTAACAGGTCAGAATATACTCGATCTTCTTAACGGCGCTGATTCAGTTACTTATAGCGTTACAATTATGACTACTAGTCAGAAACCGTCGGAAGTTGCGGTTGCTAGCGTTGACACAATTACTGTTACGGTTGTGGATAAATACACGGGAGTTGAGAAACAGTTGATACCGAAGAAATTCTTCGTGGATCAGAACTATCCAAACCCGTTTAATCCTACTACAATTATTCGGTTCGGTCTGCCGAGCGAACGCGTTGTTGATTTAAGGATTTATGATATTCTCGGAAGAGAAGTTGTTACTTTAGTTAGGAATCAACTGCTCAAAGCGGGTATTCATGAATACAATTTCAATGCCGGAGCTCTCGCAAGTGGAACGTATATTTACAGGCTCACCTCAAATAATAAAGTTGTAACAAAAAAGATGATGCTTGTTAAATAAACTGATTTAATTTAATCCAAAAAAGGCTGCCTGAATAAGGCAGCCTTTTTTGTTTCTTTTCCTCGAATTCCTCAACTATATATTTCAATATATATTCTTAAATGCGTTTTTGAATTGACAGTTTGAGGCGCATACCGATTGTTCTTTCATGATTTTATATCCGCAATAATCATTGCTCACTGTTTTAGCTAATCTAAATTTTTTCAATCAAAGATTGAACTAATCAATTGATATTTGTATCTTAAAATATGTTAATATAAATTACTATTAATGAAATTCTTTTTGAAATCATTGGGATAGTAAATATTCATTTTGAATGAAATTTAGTTTATGTGTTTACACTTTTGAATTCCGCTTCAATCCCCCGATTTTCAAATTTGTTTTAATTGTTTATTGTTTGCTTAAGTTAGGAACTAATTTATCTCAAAAGAGATGACATAGATTCACTTATCCACTAACTAAGGAGGTACAATGAAAAAACTGAGCGTTTTTTTAACCACATTTTTTATGCTTATCATATTAGGATTAGGCACAAAAACCTACGCAAATGTTTTCGCTCATAACGTTAGAATCACCCAGGAAACTACAAGCGATCCGTTTGACGGAAGCTTTGAAGATGGAACCGGGGCTGCGATTCACTTTACTCTAAGCGATATTGCTAATAGCGTTACAGTCAAGATATTTGACGCGGACAGCATTTTAGTGAGATCAATCAGCGGTGTAGATTTCCCGAGAGGCGATACTCTAGTTGTTTGGGACGGTAATGACGATACCGGGAATCCGGTTGGCAAAGGAGATTATTCCATCGCTATCGAAACATCTCAAACCGGCTACACAGATTATACCGAAATTCATTATGAAGAAATCGGACTTTGGACAAGAGGAGTTACATCCGTTAAAACCCAAAGCGTTAAAAATTTCGGATTTGTCTACGCGGCAAGCGGCGGTGGGTATGTTAAAGGATTAGCCCGCCACGCTAACGATATGAGCCAATGGGGTGATGTTCCCGGCAACGCGTTCTTAACTGCAAATTCACCCGATCCGATTGGCTCGGATAATTTCAGGTACTCCGCAGAAGCCGATAATGAAGGGAATGTACTTCTCGCCAGAAGAAGTTCAACAGTTCCCGCTATTTACTATTTCAACGTCGATGATCTTAACGTCACAATGCTCGATTCGAATGCATGGGGCGGCTCAAGACCGCAGGGAATTGCCGTTGCAG
>CAYNUJ010000001.1:0-1669 GCA_964400095.1 uncultured Melioribacteraceae bacterium | reverse complement strand
ATGCTCGATTCGAATGCATGGGGCGGCTCAAGACCGCAGGGAATTGCCGTTGCAGGCGGCTTGTCTGCGGGATATCTTGCCGTATCAACCGCAGATGGTGATGTTTACGGCAGAGACCTCGACGGCAGCGATAATTACTTCAATGTTCCCGCAGATTACTTACTTTCTACTTCAATGGGAAAAGACATTTTCTTTTCCGAATATGTTGAAGGAGCAAGCAGTAATAAAGCACTTGAAATTTTCAATCCGACAAACTCGGCTATAGACCTAAGTAATTATTTAATACTTCAGAACTCAAATGGCGGTCCTTTGGATGAATATGTCGATACATTATCGGGCACAATTAATCCTGGAGATGTTTTTGTAATAGCGAACGCCAGTGCAAATGCTTCAATTTTAGCTGAGGCAGATTTAACCGGAACAGGAATATGTTATTTTAACGGTGATGATGCCAGGGCACTAGCAAAATTCGATCCTAACGGAACAACTACTATCTACAATAAGGACAGTTCAACTGTTCAGGTCACAATTATTGATTATATTGGAACGTTCCCCGATGATCCTGGATCAAGCTGGGACGTAGCAGGCGTTTCAGGAGCAACAAAAGATCATACAATCATCCGCAAGTCGGCTGTTTATTCAGGAAATACTGATTGGGCGGCTTCCGCAGGCACCGACTCAGCAAATTCAGAGTGGATTGTGCTTCCTAAGGATTCCATCCAGCTTGGCTCTCATACAATGGATACGGATATGAATCCGACATTTTGGGATATTACTTTGGGAAGGGATCAACAGCTTTACGCAACTTATTTTAACGGAAGCGGTTTATATAAACCGGGCGTTGCTGCATTTGATTTCACCAATTATAACGGCTCCCCTTTTACATTGGACGACGCTCTTTGGAGAGCTGAAGTTGACAGCGGTTTAGCTCATACGCTAACGTATCAATTCGGCGATACTCCTGAAAACGATATTGTTTATTTTACGTTAAACGACCCTCCGAAGTATTCCGGAATCGGTATTTGGCAGATATCCAACTTCTCGGACGGAACGCCGGATGCACCGGTTCAAATTTGGGAAGACCCAGGTATGAATATGAGTAAATATCGTTCGGATGTAACTGTTGACGCCGTCGGTAATATAATTCTTTTTGAGAATTCTAACGAAGAGATCGCCATGGTTTCTCCTCCGGGTGGCAATACATATGAATACGTCGATAATTTCGATATAATTAAGGTCTTTTCTACTGAATCGATTGCCGATGTAAAAATAGACAGCGACGGAGATTTTGTTCCGGATAGACTCGGCGAAGAAGTAACCGTAACCGGAATTGTAAATTCCATTAACGTACAGGCTTCCGGCGGAAGATTCTCTTACTTCATTCAAGATGAAACCGGCGGAATTAATCTATTCAAGTATTCTTCGCCAGATTCCATAGCTTATAACATAGGCGATAGAATCAAAGTAACCGGAGTTGTTGACCAATTCAGAGGAACTACCGAGTTAGCGCTCGACAGCGCTCAATTGGCTAATATCGAATTGCTCGGAACTGGATTTGAATTGAATCCGATAATTATTTCGTTAGAAGACTTCTATCTTTCTCCGGAAAGTTACGAAAGTATGCTGGTTCGATTTGACGGAATAGCCAGCGACGGCTCAAAAACTTGGC